>CAZPAL010000040.1:0-10114 GCA_964584525.1 uncultured Dehalococcoidales bacterium
ATGGCGCTGGTGGGAGTGGTGTCCGCGGTGGAAAGTATCGTTCCCGAAGCGCTGGAGGGGGCCGATGCCGTCATATTTTACCCCGGGGGCACGCCCACAGTTAAATGGTTCAAGCTGGCGGCCAAAGCCGCCGGCCGCAAACCCTGGGGCGTACGTCTTGGCTCTGCCAACAAGACGCTCGAACAGGCTGAATCCGCCGGAGCGGATTTCGTCGTGTTCGAACCCCAGTCAATGACCCTTGACGTGCTGGAGCACCACAAGATGGGAAGGCTGTTAGTGGCGGGGACGGCGCTGGAAGACAGCATGATGCGGGCAGGCGCGGAACTGCCTTTTGAGGCCGTTGTCGTCGAGCTCAATTCTGCCGACATCACCTGGCGCGACCTCATGTTTTTACGCCGCACGGCTGATTTGCTGCCCAAGCCGCTGCTGGTGAAGGTCCTTGTAGACATAAAGACGAGCGCGCTTGAAGCGCTGTGGGACGCCGGCGTGGATGGGCTGATGGCGCCGGCGGATTCGGCCGGCGGTTTGAAACTGGTGCGCCAGAGTATCGCCGGAGCGAAGTTCAGCGAAAGGCGCAAATGGATGAAAATGCGCCCGCTGGTGCCCATGCTGAGGGACGACAGCAGTTCCCTTGCTCACGAGGACGAAGGGGAAGAGGACGAGGACGAGGAATAGATAGCTTCCGTCTGCGCCGAATCAGGCCGAAGACTGGGTCATCTGCCAGAATTTGCCCTCGGTTACGATAGACGGGGCTATTACCATCTCGGCGCTGTGCATCTCCTCGATGCTGGCGGCGCCGCACACTCCCATACAGGTGCGCAGCGCCCCGACCAGGTTCTGGCTGCCGTGAGTGACCGAGGTGGGGCCGAACAGTATCTGCTCCAGTGTCGAATTGGTACCCACTTTGATGCGGGTGCCGCGCGGCAAAGCGGCATGCGGGTGGGCCATACCCCAGTGATAGCCGTGCCCGGGAGCCTCCTGTGACTGCGCGAAGAGCGAGCCTATCATAACCGCGTCGGCGCCGGCGGCGATGGCCTTGCAGACATCCCCTCCCTTGCGGAAACCTCCGTCGGTAACGATGGGCACGTAACGCCCGCTTTCCCTGGCATAATCATCTCTGGCCAGCGCGCAATCCATGGTTGCGGTAATCTGGGGTACGCCGATGCCCAGCACCTCGCGGCTGGTGCAGGCCGCCCCTGGTCCTACCCCCACCAGCACCGCAGATATGCCGGTACGCATCAGCGAAAGGCAGGCGTTGTAGCTTACGCAATTGCCCACCACTACCGGGATGGAGACGGATCGGCATAACTCACTGAAAACCAGCCCATGGGTGCTCTTGGAAATATGCCTGGCGCTGGTGACGGTCGAAGCTACCACCAGGATATCGGTTCCCGCGTCCACAATCGTCGACAGGAATCGCTTGGTGTTGGCCGGGGTGACGGAAACAGCGCATACCCCGCCTCCGTCCTTGATGGTCCTGATGCGCCTGGCAATCAGTTCCTCGCGGATAGGCTGGGCATAGATTTTCTGCATCAGGGCGGTCACCTCTTTGTCGGGAGTGGCCGCAATCTGTGCCAGGATTTCAGCCGGGTCGTCATAGCGCGTTTGAACCCCTTCCAGGTTCAACACCGCCAGCCCGCCGGCCCTGCTCATGGCCAGAGCGAAGGAGGGGTTGGTAACGGCATCCATGGCCGAGGCGATGATGGGGATATCGAAATGGTGGCTGCCGATTTTGAAACCGACATCGGTCTGGTCCGGATTGATGGTCACATCACCGGGGACGATGGCCACCTCGTCAAATCCGTATGCATGCCGCAGTTGGCGAAAAGCTGGCTCATTCATTGGGGGGTCCTCCTTAAAGAAAAACTATATCAGAGGGGGAAAGGCTAGTCAAGAAATCGGGCCTGCTTTTTCCCGCATTCCAGCGGCGGATGGCTTTTATGCTACACTTGTCATCATGCCTGTGCTGTATGTCGTCGGAACACCCATCGGCAACTTGGAGGATATCACCCTGCGGGCGGTGCGTATTCTGAAAGAGGTGGCGCTCATCGCCGCCGAGGATACGCGCAAAACGCTGCGCCTGCTCAATCACTACCAGATTAAAACCCCTCTCACCAGTTTTTACGAACATAGCCGCCAGTTAAAGACGGAGTACCTGCTCAGGCGCCTGGAAACGGAAGACGTGGCGTTGGTTTCCGAGGCAGGCATGCCCGGTATTTCCGACCCGGGATTCGAGCTCATCGCGGCCGCCGCGGAGCGGGGCGTAACCGTCAGCGTCATTCCGGGGGCTTCGGCGGTGGTTACCGCTCTGGCGGGGGCAGGACTACCCTCGGACAGGTTCTGTTTTTTGGGATTTATGCCCCGCAAATCGGGTGACCGCCGGCGCGCGCTGCTCGCGGTGGAGCGGGAAAAGAGCACGCTGGTATTATATGAAGCCCCTCATCGCCTCAAAGACACCTTCCGTGATATAATATCCGTACTCGGCGACCGGCGGTGCGTGGTGTGCCGGGAATTGACCAAGCTGCACGAGGAAGTCTTCCGGGGGACTCTGGAGGCGGCTGACGCCCATTTCTGCCAGCCGCGCGGGGAGTTCACTCTGGTCATAGAGGGGTACAGGGGGGCTCAGGAACCCGTAAGTGCCGAGGAAGCCGCCCGCATGGCGGCTGAGTTGCGCCGTGCCGGCATGGCTGCCAGGGAAGCGCTGGCGATGCTGGTTGAGCGTACCGGGCTTTCGCGCAGGGAACTGTACCGGATGTGGCTGAAAACAGAGAAGTGATAAGGAGCAACGATATGCGTCGAGGTTGTCTTTCCCAGGGACAGGTCGTATGTGCCAAATGCGGGCGGTATGTGCCGTTTCCCGAGCGCTACCTGGTAATCGATGAGGACGAACAGGGACAAGAGGTCGAACAGGGCGGCAAGTCGGTGAGTTACTGCGTGGAATGCGCCTTTACCAAAGGCTACGCGCGGCACCGTCAGGTTAAAGGCGAGATGATTGTCACCTTCCTGCCGGACTCGGACACGCCCGTCCTTTAAGGCTTGCCTGGGCTACGGCCCCGCGCTGACTGCCGCCGGGCCGGGATTACATGCTGCGGGCGATGGACATCGCAGTATATCCGCCCGCCAGCCGGCTATTTTGAGGTTTGACGATGACTGAGCGCATATTTATCGGTATAGCCTGGCCTTATGCCAACAACCGGCTGCACCTGGGTCACGTTGCCGGTGCCTACCTGCCGGCCGATATCTTCGCCCGCTACCATCGCGCCAAGGGCAACCAGGTGCTGATGGTCTCCGGTTCCGACCAGTACGGCACCCCTGTTACCCTGCGTGCCGAGGAAGAAGGGGTGTCTCCAGCCGAGGTGGCCGAAAAATATCACCGCTTTTTCTGCCAGGACTGGGAAAAACTGGGGATTTCCTGGGACCTGTTCACCACCACCGGCACGGCCAACCATTTTGAGGTGGCCCAGGATATTTTTCTGCGCCTGCTTGAGAAAGGCCATCTGTACAAGAAGAGTGTTTCACAGGCGTTCTGCCCGAAATGCTCCCGTTTTCTGGCCGACCGCTATGTAGAGGGCACCTGCCCGCTGTGCCGCGCGCCCGGCGCGCGCGGAGACCAGTGCGAGAAGTGCGGCAAACCGCTCAATGCGGCTGAACTGATTGGAGCGACCTGCCGGGTCTGCGGCACCGTCCCTGAACACCGGGAATCGGAGCATTTTTTCTTGCGGCTGAGCGCCTTCCAGGACTCGCTGCTGGAATGGGTCCAGTCCCGCACCGGCTGGAGGCCGAATGTGCAGCGTTTTACCCAGCGCTACCTTGAGGAAGGGCTGCACGACCGCGCCATCACCCGCGATATCGAGTGGGGCATTCCCGTGCCGCTGGAGGGTTACCCCGGCAAGAGTCTGTATGTGTGGTTCGAGGCGGTCATCGGCTATCTTTCAGCCAGCAAGGAATGGGCGCAGAAATCGGGGCACCCGGACGCCTGGAAGACATTCTGGCATGACCCCGCAGCCAAAGCTTACTATTTCATCGGCAAGGATAACATCCCTTTTCATACCATCATTTGGCCGGCAATGCTGATGGGATACGGCGGGTTGAACCTGCCGTACGATGTGCCGGCTAATGAGTTTTTAACGGTAGAATCGCAGAAATTATCCAAGAGCCGCAACCTGGCTATCTGGGTTTACGACTTTCTGGAGCGCTATGACGCGGACCCGCTGCGCTATCTGCTGGCCGCCAATATGCCGGAAACCAGCGACAGTGATTTCTCCTGGCGCGAATTCCTGCGGCGCAACAATGACGAACTGGTAGCCACCTACGGCAACCTGGTGCAGAGAGTGCTGACCTTCACTTACAAGCGTTTTGACGGGCGCGTGCCGCCTTGCGGCGAGCTTGACCCGGCCAGCCTGGAAATGAGACAAAAAGCGGGGCGCACGTTGGAAACGATGGACAGCCTGCTGTCACAATGTAAATTCAAAGACGCCATCAAGGCTGCCATGACGCTGGCTCAGGAGGCCAACCGCTATCTGGATGACAAATCACCCTGGAAGCTGATAAAACAGGATGCGGATGCCGCCGCCGCTGCGCTTCATACCGCTATGGTGGTCATTTCAGCCCTGAAAACGGTGATGTACCCGTTTTTGCCTTTCAGTTCACAGAAAGTGCATGAATACCTCGGATTTGAGGGTTCCGTGCAGGATTCAGGCTGGAAACTGGAAATACCGCCGCCCGGCCAGTCGCTCAGGCAGCCGGAAGCGCTCTTCACCAAGCTGGACGATTCGATAGTTCCGGCAGAGCAGCGGCGCATGGGATTATCCTAGGGAAGACGCGCCATGGAGCTGAAGAAGGTTTACGCGCTGGTGCAGGACGGGTTGGACGGGGTGGACCGTGAATTCCGCATGCTGGTGGACAGCCAGCAGGATTTTCCCGAGATGCAGCGCATGCTGGCCCAGATTATGGTGGGCGGCAAAGTGGTGCGCCCCACGCTTGTTTTTCTGTGCGGTTCGCTCTTCGGCGGTTCCCGCGACCGGTTGCATCTGATGGCGCTGGCATCCGAAATCATGCATATCGCCACCCTGGTTCATGACGATGCTATCGATTCGGCTTACCTGCGCCGGGGGCGGGCAACCATCAATTCCACTTGGGGGGTGGACATGGCCGTCCTGCTGGGGGATTTCCTCTTCGCCACCGCCGGCAGTTATGCCGCCCGCACCGACAACATACGCGTGGTAAGCCTGTTCACCCAGACGCTGGGCATCATTGCCAGCGGGGAAATCAAACAGTCGTTTAGTTCTTTCAGATTGCCGCAGACCATGGAGCAGTACCTGGACCGCATCGCCGGCAAGACGGCAGCCCTTTTCGCCATGTCCACCCGCAGCGGAGCTATCCTGGGCAGCGCCCCCGAGGAATCGGTCAATATCCTGGGTGACTACGGCTATAATCTGGGGCTGGCTTTCCAGGTGGTTGACGACGTCCTCGATTTTGTCGGCACCGAGCATGAAGTCGGTAAGCCGGTCGGGGCCGACCTGGCCCAGGGGACGCTGACCCTGCCCTCCCTCAAGCTTTTGGAGCAATATCCGGCGGACAACCCGGTGGAAAAGGTTTTCAGGCACGAGGATAGCGAAGAAAACATCAGGCGCGCCATCGAAATGGTGCGCGCGTCGGGAATTATCGACCAGTGCTACCACACCGCGGCGGATTATGCCAAGAAAGCCTGCCGGCGATTGCCGGAGTTACCGGACATGCCCGCCCGTGAAGCGCTCTACTCGCTGGCGGATTACGTCATCAAACGCCAGAAGTAGGCGCGGTTTTTGCAGTTTTGGAATCAGTCGTGCCCCAGGTAGACGCTGCCGTCGGTGTAGGTTTCTATCTTGGCGGTGGGTAGCCTGGCTTTGAACTGGTCAACCGCGAAAGCGCAGGCGGCCAGCCCCTCTCCCCGGTGCCCGGCGCCAATAGCCACCAACAGGTTGCAGTCGTTGACGTTTAAAACCCCCACCCGGTGGTAGATGGCCATAGCGTTCAGCGGCCAGCGTGACATGCACTCCCTGATGATGCCCTCCAGCGCCGCCTCAGCCCGGCCGGTATCATCCTGGTACTCCACCGTGCGCACCTGGCGCCCGCGCGAATTATCGCGGATGAGCCCTACGTAAGTGACCACGCAGCCGCTGTCGCGGCTGCGTACCTGGTCGATTACTGAATCCGGAGAGAGCTTCTCTTTGGTTATGCGGGCGATGAGCTTATCGTTCATTCAGCAACCTAGGTAGCGGCCGGAGCCTGCTCCGGCGGAGTGATTATGTCGCTGATTCCAGGCAGGGTCTTTTTCCGCCGGGGTTTGGACTGGCTCTCGACGTTTAACGCCGGAGCGCTGCCTTTTTTGCTCGTTTTTCTGGTCTTGCTCTTGCCGCTGAAGACGGCATCCAGCGCTTCACCTTCCAGCGTTTCGTGCTCCATCAAGGCTTCCGCCAGTTTGACCAGCATTTCCTTGTTTTCAGTCAGCACGCGCAGCGCGGTCTGGTAAGCTTCGTTGATGATGCGGTCCACCTCGTTGTCAATGAGATTGGCGATATTGTCGCCGTAGTCTTTCTGCTCGGAAATCTCCCGTCCTAGGAAGACCATTTCATCCTTGCGGCCGAAGGTGCGCGGGCCGAGAGTTTTGCTCATCCCCAGCGAGGTGACCATAGCCACCGCCAGGTCGGTGGCGTTCTTGATGTCGCTGGAAGCACCGGTTGACAGTTCCGAGAAGATGATTTCCTCGGCGGCGCGGCCTCCCATAGTCATGGCCAGGCGGGCCTGGTAGCGTGACAGTGTTTCAATATTCTTGTCTTCGGTGAGGGGTTTGGTGTAGCCCAGCGCCATACCCCGGGAGATGATGGAGACCTTGCGCGGCGGGTCGGCCTGAGGCAGCCTTTTGGCCACCAGGGCATGCCCGGCTTCGTGGTAGGCGGTTATCTCCCTTTCCTTGGGAGTGATGCGGTGGCTGCGCCGTTCAGGGCCGAAGAGCACACGGTCGATGGACTCTTCCAGTTCCGGCATGTCAATCACTTTTTTGTCACGGCGGGCGGCCAGTATGGCTGACTCGTTCACCAGGTTGGCCAGGTCCGCCCCGGAAAAACCGGCGGTAAGCTTGGCAATCACTTCGTAATCCACCTTTTTGCCCATCGGCTTTCCCTTGGCGTGTACCTTGAGAATGGCCACCCTTCCCTGGATATCGGGCCTGTCCAGGATTACCCGGCGGTCGAAACGCCCGGGCCGCAGCAAGGCGGGGTCCAGTATATCCGGGCGGTTGGTGGCTGCCATCACGATAACGCTGACGTTGGTGTCGAACCCGTCCATTTCGACCAGTATCTGGTTGAGGGTTTGCTCGCGTTCGTCGTGGCCGCCGCCCAGTCCGGCTCCGCGCTGGCGCCCGACGGCGTCTATCTCATCAATGAAAATGATGCAGGGGGCATTGCGCTTGGCCTGTTCGAAGAGGTCTCGCACGCGGGAGGCGCCCACGCCTACGAACATCTCGACGAATTCGGAACCCGATATCGAATAGAAGGGTACGCCGGCCTCCCCGGCCACAGCGCGCGCCATCAGCGTCTTGCCGGTTCCGGGCGGCCCGATTAGCAGCACGCCCTTGGGAATGCGTGCCCCCAGTGCCTGAAACTTCTCCCTGGATTTCAGGAATTCCACCACTTCGCGCAGGTCCTGTTTGGCTTCTTCAACTCCGGCTACGTTTTCAAAGGTGACGGTCGGCTTGTCGGCGGTGAAGAGTTTGGCGCGGCTGCGGCCGAAACTCATGGCCTGGTTGTTGGCCCCGCGCGCCTGGCTGAAAAGGAAGAACAGCAACCCCCCGAAAACCAGCAGCGGCAGGAAATTGATGAGGATGCTGCCCCAGTCAATGCCGCTGGAATTGACCACGTCAACCTCGACATCATCCAGGGTGAGCCCGGTGATTTCATAAATGGATACGAACGGCTCTTTGGTGGCGACATAAAGAGTGCCGCCTGTGCTGGTGATATTGAGGATATCGCCGTCCACACTGATTTCCCGGATGGTTTTCTCCTGGGACATGAGAATGACCCGGGATAAAGAAATTTCTTCGGGCTCCGAGGCGGGGGGCAGTATAACGGTGAAAAATACAACGGCCGAAGCGATAATCAGCAGGTAGATTATCAGGCTGCGTTTCCAGTTAATTTTCATCTGACCGTGCGGCTCCAGTTATTTGATTTGATTATCATAGTATAACACAAAGTGCTTCCGCTTCCCAGGATTTCTCAGACTCTCATTTGATAAGCGTATGCCTGTTGCCTATACTGATGAAACGCCGGTTGTGCACAGGGCCGGACCGAAAGCGCAGGATGATGATTTGGATAATTCCCTGGCATTGAGCCCCTGGATGCCGGTGGTGCTGGTTTTGACCGGTTTTCTGGTCAGCGCCTACGGCGCCATGGCCGGGGTGGGAGGGGCGGTGCTGCTGCTGCCCGTCCTGCTGCTGTTTTTTCCCGGCGCCAGGCTTGAGGTTATCACCGGCGTCTCGCTGGCGGTAGTGGTGATAGGCGCCGTTTCAGGCGCTATAGCCTATGCCCATCAGGGGCGTATCGACTACCGCAGCGGGGCATTATTCGCCGCCGCCACCATTCCGGCCACCGTGCTGGGCGTCCTCGTGCTGCAATTCGTTTCGATGGAGCTCTTTTCCGCCATATTTGCGCTGTTGCTGCTGGGCCTGGCTGCTTTCATCATGATGCGTCCCGCGGATGAGGGCCGGGTTCGGGCAGGAGTTGCCGCCGGGGCCGCCTGCCGGCTGGTTGACAGGGGCGGGCAAACCTTTACCTGGGCCTTCAACCGCTGGCTGGGGGCCGGGCTGAGCCTGGCCATCGGTTTCATGGCGGGCTTGCTCGGTATCGGAGGCGGCGTGATTCACGTGCCGGTGATGGTTTACGTGCTCTGTTTCCCGGTGCATATAGCCACCGCCACCTCTTATTTCGTGCTGGTCTTCACTGCGCTGACGGGGGTGGTAACCCACCTGGTGATAGGCAGTTATTCCTCGGACTGGCCGATTATTTTATGGCTGGCGCTGGGCGTTCTGCCTGGTTCCCAGGCCGGCGCGCGCCTGGCACGCCGGCTGCGCGGCACGCTGGTGATTAAAACGCTCACGCCAGCTCTGATAGTGCTGGGGATACGCATGCTGTTTGAGGCTTTTTAATCCCGGTCCGGGGCACGTATCTACGCCATCTTCAGATAGAGCTGCTGCAGGAAGAGGGCGTCCTCCTCCTGGTTGGGGCTTTCGCAAATTATCCTGCCCTGCAGATTATAGTCTTTCCAGGCCCGTACCATTTCCTCGTAGCGCAGGTCGGATTCACGCAGCGGCAGGTGTTTTTTCTCTCCGCCACGCCCATATTCTATACCGGAAACGTGGATGTGCACGTTATCGAGCGCTCCGCGCCCCAGCTTTTTCTGCATATCTTCCAGCAACCCGCAGAATTCGCCGTAGCTGTTGAAGCTGCTGCTGCGCGCGTGCCAGTGGGCGAAATCCACGCAGGGGGCCAGGCGCGGCAGCTCCGAAGCCAGGCGCGTGATTTCCTCAAAGGTGCCGAACTGGGCTGCTTTTCCGCTCACCTCCGGGTGCAGGATGATGGGGTTGCTATCCTCTGCCAGGTTTTCCAGCAGGGCGCTGAACTGGGCTTTGACGGTTTCATAGACCATTTCCGGGGGGTCTCCCATATAGTAACCGGTGTGGATTACCAGCCTGTCCGCTCCGCATAAGCCGGCTATTTGGGCTGCCTTGAAAAGCCGACGCTGGCTGGCGGCCACCTTTTCAGGGTCGCGAGAATTGAGGTTAATGTAGTAGGGAGCATGGGCGCTGAGCCGGATTTTGTTGTTTCGGGCCACACCGGCCACCGCCCTGGCCTCCGGCGCTTCAAGGTAGATTCCCCGCACGAAAGCCAGTTCCATGCAGCCCAGCCCCAGCGCCGCCACCCTGCGCACGCCGTCCCTGGTGGTTTTAGGCCAGGTGCTGGCGGGAATACCGGAGGTACCGAAGAGTAAACTGGACATAACAACCTGCAGTATAACAGGTGCCGGCTCTGTTAATGTTCTACGATTTTGTCATCAGTTAAGTGTTCAGGGAAAATGTCAC
>CAZPAL010000041.1:0-10050 GCA_964584525.1 uncultured Dehalococcoidales bacterium
CGGCGGTTGAGGCTTTGATTTCCAAGTCGAGCGCCATCAGCGCTTCTTCAAATTGCGGCCCGCGAGCCAATGGCCGTCCGTCATACCCTACCACCACGCTCCCGCCGTCGAAAACCAGTTCGTCCTGGCCTCCAACCTGGTTGATATAAGCCACCATCACCCCCAGTGGGCAGGCCCGGGCGGCCAGCATTTCTTCCCGCTCGCGCCACTTGCCGGCGTGATAAGGGGAGGAACTGATGTTGATGATGATTTCGGCCCCGCCGCGCACCTGCTCAGCCGCCGGCCCGCCGTCCTGCCAGATGTCCTCGCAGATGGTGATGCCCACCCCCACGCCGCCTATATCCAGCACCGGGCATTCCCGCCCGGGCTTGAAATAGCGCTGTTCATCGAAAACGCCGTAATTGGGCAAAATAATCTTGCGGTACACAGCTTTCAGCTTCCCGTCTGAGATGATGGCGGCCGCGTTATAGAGGCATGAGCCACCGTCGTCCACGAATCCGATAACGGCGGTGATGCCCGTAGTATGCGGGATGATGGATTCCAGCGTAGCGATGTTCTTGCGGATGAAGGCCGGCTTGAATAGCAGGTCTTCCGGCGGGTAGCCGGTGACTGCCAACTCGGGAAAAGTAACCAGCGCGCACCCCAGGTCGCGCGCCCCTTCTACGCCGCGTATGATTTTCTGGCGGTTCCCCGAAAAATCGCCCACGGTAGAGTTAATCTGAGCCATACCCAGTCTTAAAACTGCCATATGCCCCATATAATACTACTACCGCGGGCTTTTTTCTAAACGTGACTGATTTTATTACAGGATGGGCAGATAACGCTTGAGTTCATACTCGGTTATCTGGATGCGGTATTTATCCCACTCCAGTTTCTTGTTCTCGATAAAAGCATTGAAAACGTGTTCGCCCAGGGTTTCGCGCACCAGTTCGCTGTTTTCGGTTAGCTTGATGGCCTCATCCAGGCTGCCGGGCAAGGTGCCGATGCCGCGGTCATGCCGCTCGGCTTCAGTCATTTCGAAGACGTTTTCCTCGATGGGAGCCGGCAGTTCGTACTTCTCTCCGATGCCCTTCAAGCCGGCGGCCAGCATGACGGCGAAAGCCAGGTAGGGGTTGCAACCGGGGTCGGGGCTGCGGAGTTCGATGCGGGTGGCCTTTTCCCGGCCCGGTTTGTACTCGGGAACGCGAATCATGTCCGAACGGTTGCGGCGCGCCCATGACAGGTAAACCGGCGCTTCGTACCCCGGCACCAGCCGTTTATAGGAGTTTATCCACTGGTTGGTAACGGAGGTAAACTCGGGGGCGTGCTTCAACAAGCCTGCGATATAGTGCTTGGCAATCTCGGATAGATGATAGGAGTCGTTCTTTTCGAAGAAGGCATTGGAGTCTCCCTTGAAAAGGGACTGATGGACGTGCATGCCGCTGCCGTTCTCCCCAAATATGGGTTTGGGCATGAAGGTGGCGTAAATCCCGTTGGCGGTGGCAATCTGTTTGACCACCAGCCGGTATGTCATGGCGTTATCCGCCATGGTGAGGGCGTCGGTGTAGCGCATGTCAATCTCGTGCTGGCTGGGGGCGACTTCATGATGCGAGTATTCGACGCCTATGCCCATCTGCTCCAGCGCCAGCACGGTATCGCGGCGCAGGTCGGTAGCCACGTCAAGAGGGGTCATATCGAAGTACCCGCCATTGTCCAGGGTTTCGATGCCCTTGCTGTCTTTGAAGTAGAAGAACTCCAGTTCCGGCCCCACGTAGAAGGTATAACCCAGGTCGGACGCCTTCTTGAGCACGCGTTTGAGCACCAGGCGCGGGTCTCCGTCAAAGGGAGCGCCGTCCGGACGGTAGATATCGCAGAACATACGCCCGACGGCGTTATGCTCTTTCGGCCTCCAGGGCAGCAAGCGGAAGGTATCCGGGTCGGGCAGCGCTATCATATCGCTTTCGTCGATGCGGGCGAACCCCTCGATTGAAGAACCGTCGAAGCCCATGCCCTCTTCCAGTGCGGTCTCGAGTTCTTCGGCGGTGATGGAAAAGCTCTTCAGCATACCAAGCACATCGGTGAACCACAGCTTGATGAACTTGACGTTATGCTCTTTCGCCATTTTCAAAACGTACTCTTTGCTTTTTTTCTCGTAAGCCACTTTTTCCTCCTTTATGTTATTCTTTTATTCTACCCTGAATCAGATTGTGTTTTCACCCACCTCGCCGGTGCGTATCCTGACTGCGTCCTCAACCGGGATGATAAATATTTTACCGTCCCCCATTTCCCCGGTGCGGGCGTTGCGGGCGATGTTGTTTATGATAGCCGGTACATCCTTGTCCAGCACGACCACCTCTACCTTGATTTTAGGCAAAAGGTCTATCTTGTACTCACCGGAGCGCCCCTGGAGAGTCAATCCCTTTTGCCTGCCGCGGCCGCTGACCTCGCTGACCGTCAGCCCGAAATAGCCGTTTTCTTCCAGCCCTTCAATCACCGCTCTTAGCTTTTCTTCCCGGATGATAGCCTCCACTTTTTTCATCTGATTGCACCTCCGTAAGCCCTTTCAGCATGCTGGGAAAGGTCCAACCCCACTACTTCCTCCACCGCGCTGACCCTTAAACCGAGCACGCGGTCCACCAGTTTCCCCAGAACAAGCGTGCCTGTAAAGGCAAAAGCGCCTACCGCCAGCACGCTAACCAGTTGCTTGACCACCTGCTCCCAGCCGCCGTAAATCAACCCGTCCGCTCCGGCCCCGTTGACCGCCAGACTGGCGAAAATCCCCGTAGCCAGCGCTCCCCATACCCCACCCATGCCGTGGACGGCAAACACGTCCAGCGAATCATCGAACCCAATCCTCTCCTTGAGCAGTTGCATGGCGTAATAACCGATGACGGAGACCACGATGCCGATGGGGATAGCCGCCATGGGATGCACAAACCCGGCAGCGGGAGTGATGGCCACCAGCCCGGCCACCGCCCCGGTGGCGGCTCCGAGCAAGGTCGGTTTGTTCTGCCGCCAGGATAAAAACATCCAGGTAAGCGAGGCTGCCGCGGCCGAAAGATGGGTAGCGACAAAAGCGCTGGCTGCCAGCCCTCCGGAATTGAGCGAGCTGCCGGCATTGAACCCGAACCAACCGAACCACAAAATAGCGGTGCCTAAAAACACCAGCGGGATGCTGTTTGGCGGCATGATATCGGTCTGAAAACCCTTGCGCCTGCCCAAAAGCACCACCAGGGCCAGGGCTGAGAAACCAGCGTTGATGTGAACCACGGCGCCACCGGCGAAGTCAAGCGCGCCGAAATTGAGCAGCCAGCCGCCTTCACCCCACACCCAGTGGGCTACCGGCGCGTATATGAAAGTCATCCACAGAGCGGCGAAAAGCAGCAGCGCGCTGAAGCGGATGCGCTCCACCACCGCCCCGGTCATCAGGGCGACGGTGATGACGGCGAACATGCACTGGAAGACCATAAAAGCCAGGTGCGGCGTGGTGGGAGCATAGACGGATGACGGTTCCTGTCCCACGCCCCTCAGCCCCAGGAAATCCAGCCCCCCGAACAGCCCGCCCGCCGCGCTGGGGGCGAACCCGATACTGTAACCATAGCTCATCCACAACACTGTAACCATTCCCAGGCAAACAAAACTCATCATGATGGTAGACAGCAGGTTCTTGCGCCTGACCATACCCCCGTAGAAAAGTGCCAGTCCTGGCGTCATAAACATCACCAGGGCAGTGGAGATAAGCAGCCAGGCCGTATCGCCTGCGTTCACATTCATCAGAATCACCTCCCCGTTTTCAATATTGGAATCAATTCTAGGGCAAAATTGTTTCCAACATATTAACAGTCGAGGACGTTGGGAAGCGTGAGGTGAAAATCTAATCGTTTTTGCGGAAGCGGTAACCGATGTTTCTCACCGTTTCGATATAAGGCCTGTCCAGCGAATCGGTTTTCGACCTCAAGCGCCGGATGTGAACATCAACCGTGCGGTCGCCGCCGAAGTAGTCGTAGCCCCAAACCCGGTTCAACAGGGCTTCGCGTGTAAACGCCCGGCCCCGGTTCGAGGCCAGGAACTTGAGCAGTTCAAATTCACGGAAAGTCAGATCCAGCGGCTCCGCCCCCAGCCTCACCTCGCAGCTGGCCAGGTCAATGGTCATCTCCCCGCAGCGTATCTCTTCGGCGCCCGCGCTGTCACCCGCATTAAGCCTGCGCAGGCGCAGTTTCAATTCCTCGGGCGGGCCGGGGAAGGACACCAGGTCATCCGCTTCGACAGGCAAGACTGCCTGCCGCCAGGCCGCGGATGCCATCAGCAGCAGCACGGGAACCTGTTTTTCCTGTTTGATGATGCGCGCCAGGCTGTTGGCTTTGTCGTAATTGGCGAGGAGGAGCATCACCGCCCCGGCGGACGCTTGTCCCACCCCTTTCAGGATGTCCTGGTCAGCCGGCAGCAAAACCGGCCGGCAATCAGCGGCTTTGACCCATCTTTCCAGGTCAGCGGTTTCCGCCCTGTCGGTCACCACCAGTACGTTAATCATCGACTGTCGCTATCCCTGGCCTGCGCGCGGCGTCCGTCCGGCAGCGGGAGGAGCTAACCAGGCAGACATCCCGCCGCTTCGTCCTGTTGCCGCTCCATTTCGACCCGTTTGAGCGCCTCGGATTTGACGGGCCTTACCTTCTGGTACACTTCCCGGTAGTCACGTTTCACCCCGTCCACCGTCAATAAGTCATCCTCAACTGAAATGCCGAAAAGCCTTTCGTTCTCTTTCAGGTAGGGAGATATCAAATCCCAGTCTGATGCTTTCAATTCCACGAATTCCCCGCCGTTGAGTTGCTCTGCTGCCACGCGCCGCTGCGGGTCTCTCAAATATATCGCCCCCCCGGATGCCAGCGAAAAAAGGTTCGAACCTGGGTAAGGGGTTGTTTTTTCGACAACCATTCCCTGCCCGTCGAACTCTATTCCGTTCAGAATCACGAAACCTCCGCCCTTGACCGGGTCGCCTGCCATAAAGGATTCCGCCAGGTAATCCAGGCAGGTGCCGTTGATAACCACCCTCGGTTTGCCCACTGCGTTGATGAGCGGCCTGCCGGCGGCATTGCCCATGACATACACCTCGCCGCCTTTGGCGCCGTACATAAAAGTCTGCCCCACATCACCGTAAATGACCAGTTTGCCGCTCATCATAATCTGGCCGAGCTGGTCCTGAGCGGAACCATGAACGTGGATTTCCAGCCCGTCAGCGCCGGAAGCCAGGTAGTCTCCCGAACTGCCGTAAACGTCGATACGCACCCCCGCGGAGCCTCCCCCCAGCCCGCAGCCGCAGTAGCGTTGACCGGAGTAATTATAGCAGATAAAACGCCTCCAGCCGAGCTTGTAAGCCTGGCAGATAAGGCGCGCGTCGCAGTCATCCCCCTCCGGGGGAAATCCCGTGGCATTGATAACCAGCACGCCTTGTGCGCCGGAGGGTGCCCTTAGCTCGCCCTTGTTTTCCCAGCCGATATAGCGATAACGGCCTGGCGCGGTATCACCCAGGCGCGGCACGGCGCTCAGAACCGAGTAGAGGGAATGGCGCACTATTTGAATGACGGAGCTGCGCTTTTTGGCCCCGGTGGGCAGCGGGGTATCGTTCAGGAATGTCAGCACGGCAATCGCCCGGTCCCGGGCGCTCTCGTCAAGGGCGGCGCTTTCGGCCAGAGAGCGGCAAAAATGCTGCAGCGACGCGTAATCCCATCCGGCCAGGTGCCGGCGGCAATAGGCTTCCCACCCGCCGGCTTCACCCACCGCCGTTTCGAGGGACGCCAGGCTGGGAACGGCCAGGCTGTTAACCGCCTCCGCTTCAAGCGGGAGGGCTCGGAAATGCCGTTGGCCCACCGGAACACTGACCGCCTCGCCGAATTTGTTGGTGCAGGTCAGTTTTTTGCTGCCACCGCCCCCGGCGCAGTCTTCGATGGTGAAGATAAACGCCCCGCCGTCGCTGGCGCTGCCCCCGCGGCAGTTCCAGTATTTATCGGCTATGGGACAGAAGCGGCTGTCTTCGGCGGCCAGGCTCTCCAATGTAGCGTCAATGGCCTGCTTTTCGGAGCAGATGAGTCCTATCTGAACCTCACCGTCCTGCAGTGCAAATACCTGCGGCCTGAGCATCGAGGTGTCGGTGATGCCGATAAGCTGCATCTGCCCATGCTCGGGGTCGTTGCGGGCGATGATAAAAAACCACGGCCCGTCCGGCGAACTGTGGATGTGTGTCGATTGAATCTGACGGTAAATCCGCTGTTTGGCCGGGGGCAGCAAATCGAAATCGTACTCCCCGGTGGGAGCCAAGGCTTCGATGATGTATTCCAGCGGATACCGGAAGGTACGGTTGAGCAGGTCAAGCGTCAGTGCCGCCACCTCGGTATCGGTGAGAAACTGCGGGTAGACGTTATGCTGCCTCAGGTATTCGCAGACGGCGTGATAATTGGCGAAATCCCCGTTATGCACCAGGGCTTCGTTCAGCCCGATGAAGGGATGGGCGCCGGCGGGGTGCCAGACTCTGCCCTTGGTGGGATAACGCTGGTGCGCAATCCAACCGTGGGCACGGAAATCATCCAACCGGTAATATTGCGCCACTTGTTCGGCGTAACCCACCACCTTGAGCACCATCAGGTTGCGGCCATGGCAGAGCACAAAGGCGCGCTGCTGCCCCAGGGAAGCGTAGAACTGCTGATTTATGCGGAATGAGTTCTGCGAAACGAACTCGTCCTCAGCGCGGCGCGCATCCATCCCCTCGAGTTGCTGTTTTTCGACGAAACGCGCCAGCACGTCAGGTTTGACTCTCACCAGGTAGCGCCAGACGTCCGGGGGCCGGCGCTCCAGCCCTTTTATCTCACGGTAGTCATCCAGCGTCGGGATGCGCCCGGCTTTGTGCACATCAAAATGGGGGGTGATGTATAGCCGTTCAATCTCAGCGCGGGCGCCGGAGTCCAGCAGCGCAATCTGTAACAGGTAACTCTCGTCCAGCACCTGCTGGCTGACCCCCACGTCCTGCGCCGACAGTCCCACAGCGGCGATGCCTCCTCCCTTGCCGTTGCCGCGGTTATGCATCTGCACGGAAGGGGTAAAGATATGCCGTCCTCCCACCTGGACGGAGGCCATGAACCCGGTGACACCGCAGCCGCCCTCTTCAGCGGATTTGCGCACCGGCCCGGTGGTATGCGGCAGCCTGCCGCGGGAGGCCAGCACTTTTTCAATTATCTGTTCGTGTCGCATCATCGCTCATTCCTGACTGAGTTGATTTGCCGCCCGGGTATTTTTTCATGGCGGGAATCGTAATCGAGTTTCTTGTCTTCATCCAGATAATCCAAATGCACCAGCAAGTCGGTGCGCCCCACCAGTTCCTTGATACTGCCCAGCCCGTAAAGCCTTAGCAAACGGCACCACTGCCGGCGCCAGGCCAGATACATGTTGACGATGCGCCGCTCGACCCACTCTTCGTTCAAGATATAACCCAATTCGGGGTCGGTAGTGGCAATACCCCGGGCGCAGCCGCGCCCGCTTTCGCATTTGCCGCAGCGCACGCATTCAACCGCCACCATCTCTGCGGTGCCGATAACCACCCCGTCAGCCCCCAGGGCGATGGCCTTAGCCACATCCAGCGCATTCCGGATACCTCCGCTGGCTATCAGGCACACCCGATTGCGTACGCCCTCGGCGCAAAGGAAACGGTGCACCTTGGGAATGGCGTACTCGATAGGCATGGCGATATTTTTCTTGGCGATATCCGGCGCGGCGCCGGTGCCCCCGTAGCTGCCGTCAAAATGAATGACGTGAGCGCCGGCGTAATAACTGCCCACCGCCACCATGTCCGCGTCGGCGGGCGTGGATACCTTAACCGATACCAGCGCCCGCGGATTGATTTCCTTTATCCAGTCCACGTGCTTCTTATGGTCTTCCACCGAGTACACGCTGTGAAAAGGAAAAGGAGAAAACAGAGCGTTGCCGATGACCGTCTCGCGCATAGCCGCTACCTCAGGCGTAACCTTGTCTCCCAGCAGGTGCCCCCCCAGCCCCGGCTTGGCGCCCTGGGCGTATTTGAACTCCACCATGGGCGCGCGCAGGATTGTATCTTCCCTGACGCCGAAAAGCCCGGTGGCAACCTGGGTGATGACGTGCCCGGAGTAGGGTATTATTTTCTCATGATAACCGCCTTCACCGGTGCAGGTAAGGCTGTTCAGCCGCGCGGCGGCCCTGGCCCGGCCGGCTATCATGGGCAGGGCCGTGGACCCGAACGACATACCCCCGCCGTAGCACGGAATATCCAGTTCCAGTTGCGGGCGCCCGTCATCACGCTTATTAAGGCTGATGCGGGTATCGATATCTTCATCATCCAAATCCAGGTATTCGTCAGGCTGGGGCAAGCGGAAGCGCATGCGGTCAAACCCGCCGCCCGAATTGCCGATGGAATATTCCAGGTCGCCAGGGGGAAGGTCTCCCGTTTCAGCCATGTGCCAGTGCCCGAGCAGCATCTCGGGCGTCCAGCGGAAATCGCCCAGCGTATCCAGCAGGGGATTGGGGCCGATTTCCAGGGCATGCTGCGGGCAGCGCGCGATACAAAAATATTCGTTGTCACGGCAGGCATCGCCGATGCAGTATTGCGCCAGGGGGCGCGGCATAATCGTGCAGTTTTCGTCACGCGGATGCACGCCATAGGGGCACAGCCTGGCACACAGGCCGCAGGAGATACATGTGGAATTGCGCTTAATGATGTATTTGCCGATGGCATTCCTGAAACGGGACGGGGAGCGCACTGCCTCGGGCAGCCTGTTGCCGGGATTGCGGGTTTCGACGCTCATGCCGCGCCTTCCTCCTTCGGTTTTCCAAAGAGCGGCGCAAAATTTTCACGTTCCAGGTCCTCGAACCACATAGACCTGCTTATCTCGCCGCGCAGGCGGCGGGCTTCCCGGATGCCCATGGCCCCCATGACCTCGATGAGCTGGTTGTGCCAGGACCCCACCAGGTTGATGATGCGCTGCCTGCCCCAAGCCAGCGGTGTTTTTTCCAGTTCAACAGGGCAGGCCTTACCCTCCAGGCAATCGTGGCAGAGCCGGCATTCCAGGGCGATAAGCAGCGGCCGGTCGATAGTAACTCCGTCAGCACCGCAGATGACGGCCTTGGCCATGTGCTCAGCCAGCGCAATGCCGCCGGAAAAAAGCAGGTTTACCCGGTAACGCAGCGCGGCCTCCACCAGCGCCAGATGAACGTCGCGTATCATGTCCTTGATAAAGCGCGGGTTCTCGGCATTGAGCTCTCTGCCGTCGGCTCCGGCATAAAAATGCAGCGTGTCAACTGCCTCCATGCGGGCCAGCGCCAGCGCGCGGGGTACAGCGTTACGGTCAAGCTCCAGGCCGACGCTGACAACAAGCTGCGGGTTTGAGGCTTTAAGCGCAGCCAGAGCCTGTTCAATGCCCCGGTAATCGGCCACTTCCACCATGCGGCTGCCCGCTGTCAGAAACGCGTAAGCCGCCAGGTTGCCCTCATCCAGGCAGAAAACCAGATGCGAACGATAGGGTTCCAGGTCTTCCCCGTAGGAATCCGGGTTAACCAACATGAGGGTATCCAGCCCGGCAGCAGCCGCCGCCATCACCTGCAGCACCCGGCGGCTCACCCGCCCGGTCTGGGGCTGCTGAAAGAGAAGCGGCAGCGGGCACTCCAGCACCCGCACGGGTTCCGTGCCAAGCGTTCCATCGCTATTGAATTCCAGCTTGCCCGGCCGGCGAGCAAGCTCAATTGATGTGTTGATGTACTCCCGGCCATGAATCCCGTCCCGGGTGGGGCGCACGATTTCGGACATATCGGTCCACATGGAATCGAAGCCCTGGCCGGTAAAGGGCCCGCCGTACCCGGCTCCGGAGACAGGCACTTTGCCGGTCTGGGCCTGGGCCCAGGTCTGATGGATAATATCGGGTTTCCAGTAGGCGTCACCCAGCGTCTGGTATTCCGGGTTTATCACTCGCGAGAAGATGCCGCGGGTGCACTCCTGTACGCAGCGGAAACAACTTTCGCAGTTATAGAGATAGACCGGTTCCGCCATACCGCTGATAT
>CAZPAL010000042.1:0-9976 GCA_964584525.1 uncultured Dehalococcoidales bacterium
AGCCCCGCCGCCCTGGTTGCCGGCCAGCGCTGCTCCCACAGCCTGTCCAGTTCATCGAAAAGCCCGTAGCGCTCCAGCCTGATTTTTAAGCCGGCATAGGTTAAAGCCAGGCCGGGGTCCACGCTCCCGGCCGTTTCCCGATTGGTGGGGGGCAGGGCGGCCATGGCCGCCCGGACCTCTGCCAGCTTGCCGGATTGCAGGGCCCGGTCAATGCGGAAGCCGCGGCTCATCGCCCAGCGGTCGGCGTGGTCGTCCAGTACCAGGTTGTTCAGCCGCGCCGCCAGTCCCTCTGCAGGCGTCATGGCTGCCGGAAAGCCGTCCAGCCGCTGCGTCAGGTGTGCCAGTTCATGGGCCGCCACCGCTTCCTGGGCGCTATGGGTTAGGCCGGCGTCTATCCATACCCTGACCGTGTCGCCGCCTATTTCGTAATAGCCCTGGATAATGGATTCAGGCGACAGGTTCGGGCTGCGGCCTATACCCAGAAAAACGATGGATTTAACCATCCGCCCCTGTACCTCCAGCATGGCGGAGCGCAACGCGGCCGAGGCCGGTTTCTTCTGTCCGGGAAGCGTGAAAGGCGCCGGCCTTACCATCCGCGGCTGGCTCCTCCCCCGCCGGATGAGCCTCCGCTGAATCCTCCGAAGCCGCCTCCCCGGCTGCCTCCCCCATAGCTTCCGCCGGAGTACCATGAGGAGCCGCCCCCTCCCTTGAGGTGGTTTTTGGATATCAGGTAATCGAGCAGCAATCCGGCCGCTCCGGTGGCGAAAGGCAGGAGGAAAGTGGCGGTCTCGCTGCCGGAAGCCAGGCCGATGATAATGCCGACGATTACCCCCCATACCCCGCCCAGCCACCAGTTCTTGGTGCGCCCCATGACGCCGATCAGCCAGGTGGTGACGAACCACAGCCCCGCCAGCAGGGGGATGTTGTCTTCAAGCAGGGTATTGAGGGGGTTGTCTTCGATGATTGACGGCGGGGTGCCGTCCCGGATATAGCGCTCGATTGAGTTGACGCCTGTCAGGATGCCGTCTTCATAATCCCCAATCTGGAAGGAAGGCACCACGTCATCATCCAGGATGCGTCCGGCCCGCCCGTCGGTGATGATGGGTTCCAGGCCGTAACCCACCTCGATGCGCATCTCGCGGTCCGCCAGCGCCACCAGGAAGAGGACTCCGTTGTCCTCGGCTTCCTTGCCGATGCCCCACTGCGCGAAGAGGCGCACGGCGTAATCTTCAACGGTGGTGCCGCCCAGGTCAAAGACGGTCACCACCGCCACTTCGGCGCCGGTTTCCCGCTCCAGTTTTACCAGCCGGTTTTCGAGCAGGGAACGGGATCCCTGCGAGAGCAACCCGGCGTAATCGCTAACGTAGCCCTGGGGCGCGGGAAAATCGTCCGCCAGCGACACCGCCGGGCCGGCCAGCGCCAGCGTTATCGCCACCAGCAGGCCGGGTATCAGCCTTTTCATCCGAAATCTACGACCGGGGGCTGGTTGGCGCCGGGCACAGACTCGAAGTATTCACGTTCGAAGAAGCCGAACATGCCGGCCAGCAGTACGGTCGGGAAACTCTTGATGCGGGTGTTGTAATCGCGCACCAGCGTGTTATAGCGCCCCCGCTCGACGCTGATACGGTTCTCGGTGCCGGCCAGTTCGTCCATGAGCGTGATGACCGCCTGGATGGATTTAAGTTCGGGATAATTCTCCATCACCACCAGCAGCCGGCTGACGGCTGATTCCAGTTCGCCGGCAGCCTCCGCTTTTTCGTCGGTGGTGGTAGCGCTGCCGTACCGGGTACGGGCCTCGGCGATGGCGTTGAAGATTTCCTGCTCCTGCGCCATGGCGCCCTTGACCGAGTTCACCAGGTTGGGTATGAGGTCGAAGCGCCGCTGGTACTGGGTTTCCACCTGCGCCCACTGGCCGTCCACCGCCTGCGAAGCCTTCACCAGCCCGTTATAGGTGCTGGCCAGCCCGATGACCACCGCCAGCACGATGATAAGGAGAATGCCGATGCCGATTAACCATCCAAAGCGTTTCATTCCGTCACTCCTCAGCATGAAATCGAAACCATTATATTCCATTTTTAATGGCTGAGTATCTTCGCCGCAGGCCGTCAGGCCGGCTAAATATCAGCCCGGTCGAAGAGCAGCCGGTTGACCGTCACGCGGCCCATTCTCTTTCCCCCGCGGGTATCCTGACCGATGCCTTTGACCAGTTCCAGGATGAACCCCAACGTGCCCAGCCGGCGCCCGCCGCGCCGCCAGAGTGCCATGTGCAGGTCGCCGGAAAGGTCAATCCCCTTGAGCCTGCCCAGCAGGTAGAGGTGAGGGATGGCCCCGGTAAGGTAGGCCGCCGGGATGAGCGCCATGTCAGGCCACATAGAAAACCCCCTGCGCAAAGTAACGCGCATTGTACAACACGCCGCCGGGGGCTCACAATATTGGGCAGCAGTTCGTTCTACCTGGTCAGGCCGGCGCCGCCCTGTCGGGTAAATTGTGATAAATAATTAACATATTTTAATTCATATGTCTTGACATCGTTGCTTCTCTTGTAGATAATTTTACTAGGTTTAGGAGGTCAAGCATGAAGAGAACAATTCTGACGTTGTCTTTGGCCCTGGCGCTGATTTTCGTGGTCGGCCTGGCGGCCGGTTGCGCCGAAGCGGAAACGGTCACCGAGGTGCGAACTACCACCCAGGTGGCGACCGTCACATTCACACCACCCACCTCCCCTAATGCCACGTTTACGGTAACCATCACCCAGACCATCGGCACCCAGACTCAGACCACGGTGGTCGCGCTGGACGGCCCGGCACCCGCCATCCCCCACGGTTCGGAAATAGCCGGCATGTACGGTCCCTGCTTCTCCTGCCATCCCATCCCCGCTGGCCATACCGGGCGCGTCGCTAATGAAACCCTCTGCGGCCAGTGCCACGTGCAGGGCGCCATCCGCCCCGACCTGATGCCGTAACCGGGATAAATCCTGACCGACCGGTAACCGGGGGCGTTCGACAGAACGCCCCCCGCTGTTTGTGCCGCCGGTGCTTTTGACAACGGTGTTTGGCACAGCTAGAATAGCAACGATGGTTTCCTGATTCATGCAACAGCCTTCCAATGTCATCGGCTTACGTTCGCTGCCCCGCAAACAGGTGGTGCTTACTATGGCGGGGGTTTTGCTGGCCATGTTCCTGGGTTCCCTGGACCAGACCATCGTCAGCGCCGCCATGCCGCGTATCGTGGCCGACCTCTCCGGTTTTTCACAATACACCTGGGTAACCACGGCTTATATCATCGCCTCGGCGGTGGTCATCCCTATTACCGGCAAACTGACCGACATGTACGGGCGCAAGCCGTTTTATATCGCCGGGCTGGTCATCTTCACGCTGGCGTCATTGCTTTCCGGTTTCAGCCAGAGCATGCTGCAACTGATAGTGTTCCGCGCCATGCAGGGCGTCGGCGCCGGCATCATGATGAGCAATGCCTTCACCGTCATCGGAGACCTCTTCCCCCCTGCCCAGCGCGGCAAATACCAGGGCATCGTCAGCTCTGTTTTCGGCCTCTCGGCGGTCATCGGTCCCGTGCTGGGAGGCTTTTTTACCGACCAGTACTCCTGGCACTGGATATTTTTCATCAACGTGCCGCTGGGGCTGACGGTCATCGTCCTTTTCGCCTTATTTTTCCCTGATTTCCGCCCGCAGCGCTCCCCCCACCGCGTGGATTATGCCGGTATGGCAACCCTGGCGCTGGGGGTGGTTTGCCTGCTGCTGGCTCTCTCCTGGGGCGGGACGGAATACGCCTGGCTATCCTGGCAGGTGGCAGGGTTGCTGGTCGCTTCACTGGCGCTGCTGCTGGTTTTCTTGCGCATAGAGAGCCGCAGCCCAGAGCCGGTCATACCGCCCGCGCTGATGAAGAACCGCATCGTGGCCGTTTCCGAAGTGGCGGTTTTCCTGATTGCCTTCGGCATGTTCGGCACCATCATGTTCGTTCCGCTCTTCTTTCAGGGGGTGCTGGGCGCCACGGCTACCGCCAGCGGCGGCTATTTTATCGCCATGACGCTGGGCCAGGTCAGCGGCTCATTCGTCTCCGGGCAGCTCCTTTCCCGTGCTGGAGGCCACTACCGGGTGCTGGGGATGGTGGGAATCGCCATGGCCGGTGCCGGCATGCTGCTGCTGGCGCTGATGAGCCCTGAAACCAGTTTCGGTACGGTCATCTTCAATATCGTGCTGACCGGTGCTGGCATCGGCGTCACCATGCCGCTCTATACTATCGCCGTGCAGAACGCCGTGCCTTACAGCGTGCTCGGCGTGGCCACCTCCTCCGTACCTTTTGCGCGCTCGGTCGGGGGCTCCATCGGCCTGGCGGTGCTGGGGGCGACCCTCGCCAGCCGCTTCGCGGCGGAGTTCGGCGCCCGCATCCCGGCCGGCGTGCGGGGCATCCTTTCCGCGGAGCAACTGGCCGCCCTGGCGCATAACCCGCAGGCGCTGGTCAGCCCCGGGGCGCGGGAAGAGCTGCTGAGCCTGCTGGTCGAGGCCAGTCCCGCCCAGGCACAGGGCTACTTCGATGAACTATCCGGCGCACTTTCAGCCTCGCTTAGCGCCGCCCTGGTCTGGGTCTTCCTGATAGGAGCGGGGGCTATGCTGGCGGCGCTGGTAGTGCACCTTTTCATACGGGAGATTCCGTTACGCCGGGAACATGGCGTAGAATACTGCCAGAAAGACTAAAGCGGAGAAACCCAGACAGGAGCCGGTGATGAAAATGATTGACCTGCGCAGCGATACCGTCACCCTGCCCACCGCGGAGATGCGCCAGGCGATGTACCAGGCTGAGGTGGGAGACGATGTTTTCGGCGAGGACCCCAGCGTCAACCGCCTTGAAGAAACGGCGGCCCGGCTGCTGGCGAAAGAGTCCGCCCTCTTCACTGTGAGCGGCACCATGAGCAACCTGCTGGCGGTGATGTCGCAGACGCGGGCCGGGGATGAAATCATTCTGGGGAGCGAGTCACATATCTTCTGGAACGAGGCCGGGGGGGCTTCGGCGCTGGGAGGGGTGGTGATGCGGCTGGTGGAGAATGATGAAGCCGGGCGCATGCAGCCGCAGGCGGTGGAAAACGCCATCCGGCCGGCTAACATCCATTATCCCCCCACCACCCTTTTATGCCTGGAAAATACACATAACCGCTGTGGGGGGGCCGCCATAGCGGCAGGCTATACCGCCGCTATGGCCGGGATAGCCCATTCGCGCGGGCTGCGCGTGCATCTGGACGGCGCGCGCATCTTTAACGCCGCCGTAGCACTGGGGGTGCCGGCCGGCGAACTGGCGGCACCGGCCGACACGGTATCGTTTTGCCTCTCCAAAGGGCTCAGCGCGCCGGTGGGTTCGCTGCTGTGCGGCCCCAGGGAGGTGGTGGAGCGGGCGCGCAAGCTGCGCAAAATGCTGGGCGGAGGCATGCGGCAGGCCGGGGTGATAGCCGCCGCCGGCCTGGTGGCGCTGGACTCAATGATAGAACGCCTGGCCGAGGACCACGCTAACGCCCGGCGGCTGGCGCTCGGGTTGGCCGCACTGGGCGGCATCACCGTCGACCCCAGCAGGGTCGAGACCAACATCGTCATGTTCGAACCCCCGCCGGCGGTGGAAGCCCCCCGCTTCATCGCCGCGCTGGCTTCGCAGGGCGTGAAGTTCACCTATCCCGGCGGCCGCCGCGTGCGGGCGGTAACTCACCGCCTCATTTCTGCCGCCGACATAGACGACGCCCTGGGGCGCATTGAGGCGTCGCTGCCCGGCCTGACGCGCGGCTTAAATATCGTCGCAACGTCATAATCTGCTATAATGCAGCCGGCGTTGAGCTCTCCCTGCCTTGGAGGAAGCTTTGGTGACGGGAAGGGCTAAAATTAAAATCTGCCGCCGGTGCCTGGATTACCTGAGCGTTTCGCCCGAGCACCAGGAGGACCTCTCGTCCTATCTGGTGGCCACTTCCGCCAGCGGGGTGGAGCTGGGGGAGGAGAGCGAGTGCCAGCCGCGGCTGGTGTGCGGCCGCCCCGGGCCGGTTCAGCCTGCCTGTTCCTCCCGTGGGTTGGAGCAGGTGAGCGAGGACGAGCTCCGCCTGGCCCTGCAAGAGTTGATTGCCCGGCTGCGCCTGACCGAAACAAGGCGCGATGGGGTGTACGACTTGGCCGGGGCTGTCCGCGGCGAATGGTTGAAAGCCCTGGGGGCTCGCCGGAATCCGTAAGCGGTTTTTATCCGGTGGAGGTTTGATATTACCATTCGCAAAACTGAGCGCTTCTCCTACTATTCTCACCTGGCGGGCGCGGCGGCTTTCGCCCTGGGCCTGCCGGTGCTGCTTTTCATCACGTTCGAGCGGTGGCCGCTTTTCATCTGCGGGCTGGTTTACGGCCTGGCGGCGGTCAGCCTTTTCGTGTCCAGCGCCCTCTACCATGCCCGTAAAAAACAAGATAACCAGCTGAATCTCTGGCGCAAGCTGGACCATATCGCCATTTTCATCATGATTGCCGGCAGCTACACCCCGGTGGCTTACGTCTATCTGGCCGGGGCCTGGCGCTGGAGCATGATTATCCTCCCCTGGCTGTTGGCCCTGGCCGGGGTTTTTTTGAAGATTTTCTATCTCAAAGCCCCCAGGATGATGTCCACCGCGCTGTATCTCGGCATGGGCTGGCTGGCGGTCATCCCCATGCCGCAGTTATGGCGGGCCATGCCGCTCCAAGCCTTCGTCCTGCTGGGGCTGGGAGGGGTGGCTTATAGCGTCGGCGCGCTCGTTTATGCCCTCAAACGGCCCAATCCGGTGCCGGGATTCTTCGGGTTTCACGAGATATTCCATCTTTTCGTGTTGCTGGGGGCGGCTTTGCATTATGCCCTTATATTGCGCACTTTCCTGCCTGGAGCATAATCAGGGGGCTCTGTGGTTTACCCTGGCCGCTAAAGGTATTAAAATAGAATAACTGCCGGACAGCCGTTATTTGAGGAGGCCGCCATGGACTTTGAAAAAATGACTGAAAAGGCCCAGCAGGCGCTGCTGGAGGCCCAGAAGATGGCGCTCGAGCGCCGCAACACCCAGATTGAACCCGAGCACCTGCTGCTGGCGCTGGTGAAACAGGAAGGCGGGGTGGTGCCGCAGATTCTGGAAAAAATGGGCGTCCCGTTGCCTGCTGTCACCGGCGCACTGGAACAGGAAATCGCCGCCAAGCCGGTGGCGCAGTCCCCCGCCAAAGCCATGCTCTCAAGCGAGTTGGAAAGCCGGCTGAGCGAAGCCGCCGCTGAGGCGGAGGCGTTCAAGGACGAATTCATTAGCACCGAACACCTGCTGCTGGCCGTCATGGGCGGCGGAGGGGCGGCGGCGCGCACCCTTAAACAATCCGGCGTCACCCGCCAGCGGGTAGTCGAGGTGCTGGCATCCATCCGCGGCAGCCAGCGCGTCACCGACCCCAACCCGGAAGGCAAATACCAGGCCCTGGAAAAATACGGGCGCGACCTTACTGAACAGGCGCGGCGCGGCAAACTGGACCCGGTCATCGGGCGGGATGAAGAAATCCGCCGGGTGATACAGGTGCTTTCCCGCCGCACCAAGAATAATCCGGTGCTGATAGGCGAACCCGGAGTGGGAAAAACGGCCATCGCCGAGGGCATCGCCCAGCGCATCGTGCGCGGGGACGTGCCCGAAGGGCTCAAGAAAAAGCGGCTGGTGTCGCTGGACCTGGGCTCACTGGTGGCCGGCGCCAAATACCGCGGAGAGTTCGAAGAACGCCTCAAGGCGGTGTTGAAAGAGGTGCAGCAGGCCGAGGGCGGCATCATCCTCTTCATTGACGAACTACATACCGTGGTCGGCGCCGGGGCGGCCGAAGGTTCGATGGATGCTTCCAATATGCTCAAACCGGCGCTGGCGCGCGGGGAACTGCACGCCATCGGCGCCACCACGCTGGACGAATACCGCAAGCACATCGAAAAGGATGCCGCACTGGAGCGCCGCTTCCAGCCGGTGATGGTGAGCGAACCGTCCGTGGAGGACACCATCTCTATCCTGCGCGGCCTGCGCGAGCGCTATGAGGTGCACCACGGCGTGCGCATCAAGGATTCCGCCCTGGTGGCGGCGGCGGTGCTTTCCCAGCGTTATGTCGCCGACCGTTTCCTGCCGGACAAGGCCATCGACCTGGTGGACGAAGCCGCCGCCAGGCTGCGCACCGAGATTGACAGCGTCCCGGCTGAATTGGACGAAGTGGAGCGGCGCATCCGGCGCCTGGAAATAGAGAAACAAGCTTTGAAAAGGGAGAAGGACAGCGCCTCCAGAGAACGGCTGGCGGTCATGGAAAAGGAACTGGCCGACTTCAAGGAAACGGGCAACAAGTTCCGGTTGCAATGGGAAACCGAAAAAGAAGCCATCCAGTCCGTTCAAAAACTGAAAGAAAAACTGGAGCAGACCCAGCAGGAAATCGAACGTGCCGAGCGCGCCGCCCAGTATGACAAAGCCGCCCAGTTACAGTACGGCACACTGGTCTCTCTCAGGCAGGAACTCCAGCAAAAAGAGGCGCAGCTAGCTTCAGAAAAAGGTGAGCACCTGCTCAAGGAAGAGGTGGACGAAGAGGATATCGCCGAAATCGTCAGCCGCTGGACGGGCATACCGGTCAGCCGCCTGGTGGAGGGGGAAATCCAGAAACTGATCAAGATGGAGGACCGGCTGCACGAGCGCATGGTGAACCAGGAGGATGCCGTGCGGGCGGTTTCGAACGCCATCCGCCGCGCTCGGGCCGGGCTGCAGGACCCTAACCGGCCGCTGGGCAGCTTCATCTTCCTGGGCCCCACCGGCGTGGGCAAGACCGAACTGGCGCGGGCGCTGGCTGAATTCATGTTCGATGACGAGCGGGCCATGGTGCGCATTGACATGTCGGAGTACATGGAAAAACACACCGTCTCACGCCTGGTGGGCGCCCCGCCGGGGTATGTGGGCTACGAGGAAGGGGGGCAGCTCACCGAGGCCGTGCGCCGCCGGCCCTACGCCGTCGTGCTGCTGGACGAAATTGAAAAAGCTCACGCCGACGTGTTCAACATCCTGCTGCAGGTTCTGGACGACGGCCGCCTTACCGACGGGCACGGCAAAACGGTGGATTTCCGCAACACAGTGGTCATCATGACCTCCAATATCGGCAGCCAGTGGATATCCGAACTTCAACCCGGCCGGGACGAGGAAATCAGGGACAGGGTAATGGCCGAACTCAAAAGCCATTTCCGCCCCGAATTCCTGAACCGGGTGGACGAAGTGATAATTTTCCACCAGCTCTCACGGGAACATATCGGCCGGATTGTGGAATTGCAGTTCAACATGCTCAAAAAGCGGCTGGCGGGGCGCCATATCGAGGTGGTGCTGACACCCGCCGCCCGGGAACTGCTGGCGGAAGAAGGTTACGACCCGGCTTTCGGCGCCCGTCCGCTCAAGCGCGCCATCCAGCGCCTGGTGCTGGACCCGTTGGCCATGCGGGTACTGGGGGGCGAATTCAAGGACGGCGACAGGCTGAGCGTCGATGCCGTGGGCGGCAAACTGGTGATTGCCGCCGAATAAAAAAGGAAATCAGACCGGGGGAAAAGATGCTGGGAGCTATTGCGGGGGATATCATCGGCTCTGCCTACGAATTCCGGCCTCCGCCTGCCGGGGATTTCGCTTTTTTCAGCGCTGCGTCCCGTTTTACCGACGACAGCGTGCTCACCGTGGCCGTGGCTGATTGCATCCTCCATGGCCTGCCTTACGGCGCCACCATCCGGCAATACGGCCTGCGCTATCCCGTTGCCGGTTACGGGGCGGCGTTCATGAAATGGCTGCATTCTGCCGGGGCGGAACCTTACAACAGTTACGGCAACGGCTCGGCCATGCGCGCCAGCCCGGTGGGCTTCGCCTTCGACAGCCTGGAGAGGGTGGAAGCCGAAGCCAAACTCAGCGCCGAGGCCACCCACAACCATCCAGAGGGCATCAAGGGGGCGCAGGCGG
>CAZPAL010000043.1:0-9910 GCA_964584525.1 uncultured Dehalococcoidales bacterium
CAGGTCAGCCCCGGTGGTGGTCTGCTTGCCAGCCATACCAGCCGCCAATCCGCTCCAAATCTGGGATAGTATAACACCTGAATTACCGCGCGCCCCCATTAGCGCGCCGTTGGCCATGGCTTTGGCCACCACCCCGATTCCAGAGTCCTCTACTGTATAAGCGGCTTCGATGGTTGAACGCATGGTGAGCAGCATGTTGGTTCCTGTATCACCATCGGGAACCGGAAAAACGTTAAGAGCATCTATCTCGGAGACGCTTTTTTCCAGCCAGCCAGTAGCGGCAGCGAACATTTCACGAAAATCATGCCCTGTAATCGAATTGGACTGTTTCATATTACTAAAGCCATCCTTATCAAAGCTGTTGTCGCTGAATATTCCGGCGCTTGTCATTATGGCTCGGGTATGGTAGCATAATAGGCGCTCAAGGCAGGCATTTTACACCATAGGGTGCTGCCAGTCAAAGGAGAAACGAAACGAAATGAAGTGTGACATCTGTGCCAAGAACGGGCAATTCGGTCATAACGTGAGCCATTCGAAAAGGCACACCAACCACCGCTGGCTGGCCAATATCCATCCCGCCCGCATCATCCGCGAGGGCAAAACCCTGCGCATGAACCTGTGCACCCGCTGTATGCGTACCCAGCAAAAATCCTCCCAAACCGTTTAATGGCGCTCACCCGCTACATCTTCAGGGAATGCATAGCCCGCCTCAACTGGCGGGCTATTTGCGTTCGCGAAGTGCCGCCGGTCACGTTTCTGGAGCCGACGGACGACGCCACATCTATCTTGAAAACATCCTCTGAAAAGAGAGGGCTAAACCCCTTGAGTTCTTCCAGGCTGAGCGATTTCAACGCCCTGCCGGCGCTGACGGCGAAATCCACCAGCCTGCCCATCACCCCGTGCGCCTCGCGAAAACTGAGTCCCTTTTGCACCAGGTAGTCGGCCATATCGGTGGACAGGATGATGTCGTTGGTCAGAGCTCTCCCCATATTGCGAGGTTTGAAAATAGCGGTTTTCACCATCCCGGCGAAGACCTCCAGGCTGAGGAGCAACGTGTCAACAGTGTCAAAAAGCGCTTCCTTGTCTTCCTGCATGTCGCGGTTATAGGTAAGAGGCAAGGCTTTCATGGTGGACAGCATCGCCATCAGGTTCCCGTAGACGCGCCCTGTTTTTCCTCGGCCCAGTTCAGCCACATCGGGGTTCTTCTTTTGCGGCATAATGCTGGAACCAGTGGTGTAGGCGTCGTCCAATTCCACGAAGCCGAATTCGCTAGTTGACCAGATCACCAGTTCCTCAGCCATCCTGGAAAGGTGCATCATGCACATCGCTGAGGCTGAAAGGTAATCGATGACGAAATCCCGGTCGGAGACGGCATCCATGCTGTTCTGGCTGACCCTGGTGAATCCTAGTTCGCGCGCCACCATTTCGCGGTCCAGTTTGTAGGGGGAGCCCGCCAGAGCACCGCTTCCCAGAGGCATGGAATCGGCACTCCCCGCACAGCCATGAAAGCGGGTGTAATCGCGCTCCAGCATTTCATAGTAAGCCAGCAAGTGGTGTGCCAGCAGCACCGGTTGGGCCAGTTGCAGGTGGGTGTAACCAGGCATGACCACCGCGCGGTTACCGCAGGCTTGAGATACCAGCGCTTTTTGCAATTCGCGTATGCCGGCTTGGGCATCGGAAACCGCCTGTTTTACATAAAGCCTCATGTCCAGCGCAATCTGGTCGTTGCGGCTGCGCGCGGTGTGCAGTTTGCCGGCCGCATCCCCCACCAGTTCAAACAGGCGGGACTCAATTGCGATATGGATGTCCTCCAGTTCAGGTTTAAAAACGAAACGGCCGGCGATGATTTCAGACCGGACGCTTTCCAACCCTTGCTCCAGGCCGGCGGCTTCCGCGCTGCTGATGATAGCCTGCCGGCCCAGCATCCTGGCATGAGCGATACTGCCGCGGATGTCGTAAGGATAGAGGCGCCAGTCGAAAGGAAGTGAGGAGGTGTACTTAATGACGCTCTCCTCGGCGGCTTTTTGAAAACGGCTCCTCAAATAGCTCATCGGGCGGCCTTATCGTCCTTTTTCATCACGAACGGCTGCTGTATCTGTGCCTGGGTTTTTACCGGCAGCCCCCATATGTGGATAAAACCGGGGGACGCGCTCTGGTCGAACTGGTCGCCCCGGTCGTAGGTGGCCAACTGATGGCGGTAAAGGGAGTAGGTGGACTTGCGGCCTACCACGGTGGCACTTCCCTTGTAAAGCCGCACACGCACGGTGCCATTGACATAACGCTGAGTGCTGGCGACGTACGCCGCCAGGTCCTGCCGCTGGGCGCTGAACCACAGGCCGTTATAGATTAAATCGGCATATTCCACAGCCACTCGCGCCTTGAAACGCAGTTGCTCTTTGGCCAGCGTCATCGCCTGCAACGCCTGATGTGCCTGCATCAACACCACGGCCGCCGGCGCCTCATAAATCTCGCGGCTCTTGATGCCAACCAGCCTGTTTTCGACATGGTCGATGCGGCCAACGCCGTGCCGCCCGGCGATTTCGGTTAGTGTCGAAACCAGGTCGACACCGCCGCAATTCTTGCCGTCCAAAGCTACCGGAATTCCGGCCTCGAATTCGATTTCGATATACCGCGCTTCGTCCGGGGCGGCGGATGGAGACACACTCCATTTGTAAATCTCCTCCGGAGGTTCAGCCCACGGGTCTTCCAGGACTCCGCATTCGATGCTGCGTCCCCACAGGCATTCGTCGATGGAGTAGGCGCTGCCGGATTTCACCGGCACGGGAATTCCGTGCTGGGCGGCATACCGTATAAGTTCTTCTCGGCTCATTCCCCATTCACGGGCCGGACCGATGGTCTTGAGTTGCGGAGCCAATGCGCTGGTGCTGACTTCGAAACGCACCTGGTCGTTGCCCTTGCCCGTGCAACCGTGAGCGATGGCTACCGCTCCTTCCTCCAGCGCCACTTCCACCAGCAGTTTAGCAATCAGCGGCCGGGACAGGGCGGTCGCCAGCGGATAGACGCCCTCGTAGATAGCGTCCGCCTGCAGCGCAGGAAAGATGTAATCCTCAACAAAGCTCCGGCGGGCATCCTTGACCACCGCTTTGATGGCTCCAACTTTTAGCGCTTTGTCACGGATGACACTGAAGTCCTTTTCATTACCGACATCCGCGGTTAGCGTTATCACATCCAGCCCGTACTTTTCTTTCAGCCACCTGATGGCCACTGATGTATCCAGTCCGCCGCTATATGCCAGCACGATCCTGTCGCTCATTCGTTTTCCAACCTTTCGCGTTGCATTATACCTTTAGTTCGCGGGGGGGGGCAAAATGGAGAACCAGAAAATCCTCTATCTCCCGGCGCACGGATTCGTATTCCCAGCTATAGTCATGCCCTGGCGCGCCGATATAAAGCAGAATATTGCCGGAACTGCCGGTGTAAATGCCGAACATGGCCTCCAGGTTGGCGCGGGCAATAACAATCCAGTTGCCGCTGGAAAAGGTATCCGGATAGGTGCCGTTGTGGGTAATCACCAGCGAGCGCTCGAAAGCATGGCTGGCATGCCAGAACGGCGGTCCGGTCTGGATGGAAAAGACAGCCGGATTGTCGCGCATGCTCTGAATAACCTGTTCGCACACTACCGCTCCCTGGCTTTCGCCGGTAAGAATAACCCTGAGTAGCGGCAGATGGCGGGTCAGAAATTCCACGCTGGCGGCTAGCTCGCCGGTTTTCAGGGAGGGAAACCCCATCGTGGCTTCCATTTCGCTGATCGGGCCGGCCAGGCCGTGCGGAGTTCTTTTGTATGTAATCACCAGCGTTTTCAAACCGTGTTGCTGGAGCTTATCGCGTATACCGGCGCTGATGGTTTCCCAGCCGGGTATTTCGGCCATCGGGTCCCATCCCCACCCTCCGGGGTTGAAATAAACCACCACATCCACTTCGCGGGCTGCCAGGTAGGTAGCGGCCAACTGGCGTACCACTGCATCGGCCTTGGCCGGCTCACCTGGATAAAGTGAATCCGCCGTCAGGCGTGCGTCATCACGCACGCCAGCGGGCAACTCTTCCAGGCTCTCCGATGTCAATATCTGGTCGCTGAAAGCCTCGCAGGCCACAGCGGGAGCGGACGGACAGGGCGCGCCCAAAGTCAGTGCGATAGCCACCCCCAGCAGCACCGCATAACCTCCGGCCCACCAGCGAGTTTGCGAATTCATTATTTACTCCTGGAGGCCTCTCAACACCCGGCCGATGACAGCCAGTGCGCGGTCTATCTCGCGCGCATTTACTACCAGCGGCGGCATCAAGCGCAGCGTGTTATCTTTGACTTTATTCACCAGCAACCCCTCGGCCATACAGGCCAGCACTGCCTTTTGAGCCAAATCGCAGCGCAGTTCAATCGCCAACAGCAGGCCCATACCCCTTACTTCGGTGATGATGTCCAGTTCGTCCTTGAGCTGTAACAGCCCTGATTTCAATCTCTCACCCATTTCGGCGGCATGGCGGCTAAGGTCATGTTTAAGAATATGACCCAGCACGGCATGGCCGGCAGCGCAGGCCAGCGGATTCCCCCCGAAGGTTGAACCGTGCTCGCCGCGGGCGAAAACGGTGACCTCCTCTTTAGCCAGCAGCGCTCCCAGCGGAAACCCTCCACCCAATCCTTTAGCGAGGGTCAATATGTCAGGCTCAATCCCGAATTGCTGATAAGCAAACAGGCTGCCGGTGCGGGCGATGCCGGTCTGTACCTCATCCAGAATAAGCAGGAGCCCTTTCTGGTCGCACCACCTGCGCACCTGCGCCAGGTAGCCCGCGGCGGGTAGATTGACCCCGCTTTCCCCCTGGATAACCTCCAGCATCACGGCACAGGTTTTATCGCCGGTGGCCGCCTGGATAGCCTCGATATCGTCATACCGGACATTGATGAAGCCCGAAGGCAGCGGCACGTAGGGTTGCTGAAATTTCGTCTGGCCGCTGGCTGAAACCATAGCCAGAGTGCGCCCGTGAAAACTGCCAGCGGCGGTGATGATTTCGAATGCTCCCCCCAGCTTGACGTGCCCGAAGCGGCGCGCCAGCTTGGCCGCCGCTTCGGTGGCTTCTGTTCCGCTGTTGCAGAAAAAAACCTTGTCAAGGCAACTGTTTTTAACCAGCATCTCCGCCAGCCTGAGCTGGGGCAAGGTATAATACAGGTTCGAGGTATGCATAAGCCGGGCAGCCTGCTTCTTGACGGCCTTCACCAGCACAGGGTGGCAGTGCCCCAGGCTGTTGACGGCTATGCCGGCCACGAAATCAAGGTACCGGCGGCCGCGCTCATCCCAGACATACATTCCCTGGCCGCGCACGATGGTCAGGGGCAGCCGGTTGAACACCGGCATGTAATAACAGGCTTCTTTTTCAACCCAGTTCATTTCCAGCCTCCGCTTTCAAGCAGGTTCCGGGATGGCTGCCGCTCAGCGCTTCCATAAGAGCGCAGGCACGCCGGCCATCCACAATATTGCAGCATACGCCCTGGTTGACGGCAGACAGCGCCGCCCTGATTTTAGGAATCATACCGCCCGATGCTATGCCTTCATCCAGCAGGCGCAGCGCCTGCGCCGCCCCCAGTGCACCGACTACTTTACCCGACCCGTCGCGCACGCCGTCAACATCGGTTAAAAAAATGAGATTTGAAGCCGGGAAAGCGGCGGCCAGCGCTCCCGCCACCGTATCCCCGTTAATATTCAAAAACGGCGGTTCACCGGCCGAATTGCCCCGGCTATTAAGACCTACGGGTGAAATCACCGGGATATAACCGGCCTCCAGCAGAGCCAGAACGGGACTGACATCCACGCGCTCGACCACTCCTACATATCCCAGCGCCTCTTCCTTGACGCCGGCCTGAATTAGGCCGCCGTCCACGCCGCTCAAGCCGGCCGCCCGGCCGCCGGCCTGGATGACGGCGGCAACCGTTTCTTTATTGGCCAGCCCGCACAGCACCGCCACCACCACGTCCAGCGCCTTCCTGTCGGTCACGCGTTCTCCCTGGTAAAACTGGCTCTGCACGCCCTGGTCGGCCAGCCAGCGGCTGACCCTGCTGGCCCCGCCATGAACCACTACCAGCCGCTTGCCCGACCGCTGTAGCGCCACCAGGTCGCGGGCGGTGGTGTCCCGGCTGTCCAGGATAGAACCACCCAGTTTGACAACCGTAATATCTTCCATCTCTTTCCTTGTTCCCATCAGGTGGTATAATCGGAGTTGATAGCCACATACTCGGCGGAAAGGTCGCAGCCCCAGGCCGCAGCCTCATACTGCCCCAGTTTCAAATCAAGTTCGATTATCACCGTTTTTTGTCCCAGATGGGCTGAAACAAGCGCCGGGTCGAAAGGCAGCGGTTGCCCCGCGCTGAAAACGCGCGTTCCTCCGATAGTCAGTTCGAGCAGCGCCTCACGCACATCGGCGCCGCTGCGCCCGGCCGCCGCGATGATGCGTCCCCAGTTGGGGTCGCATCCATGGACGGCGGTTTTAACCAGCGACGAACCGACTATCGTGCGGGCCGCCAAGCGCGCATCCGCCAGCGTCCCGGCGCCGCTGACGCGCGCTTCGATGAGGCGGGTGGCGCCTTCGCCGTCGCCGGCGATAGCCTTAGCCAATTCCAGACAGACGCTTTCCAGCGCCTGCTGAAACAACCCGGCTGACGACGTTCCAGGCAAGATAAGCGGGTTTCCTGCCTTGCCGTTGGCGAAGAGCAGTACCGTATCGTTGGGGCTGGTATCCCCGTCAACCGAAATCATATTGAATGTTTTTGCCGCCGCCTGTTCGAGCGCATGCTGTAAAAAGGCAGCATCCACGCTGGCGTCGGTAGTGATGAAGCTCAGCATGGTGGCCATGTCGGGGTGGATCATGCCCGCGCCCTTGGCTGCTCCCCCGATGGTGTAGCTTCCGGTATAGACGGCCGCTTCCTTGGGCACCGTGTCGGTGGTCATGATGGCCCTGGCGAAATCAGCGCCTCCCCCGGGACTGAGGCAAACCTGTTTGATACCGGCTGCCAGCAAGTCTAGAGGCAGCCGCCGCCCGATAACGCCGGTGCTGGCGACCATCACCTGCGCTTCATCCAGCCCCAGGTGTCCGGCTCCCATGCCGGCCATCAAGCGGCAATCGTCAATCCCGCTCGGACCAGTACCGGCGTTGGCGCAGCCGCTGTTGACCACCAGGCCCCTCACCGGGCCGGCTAAATGTTCCCGGCACCAGGAGATGGGAGCAGACTGAAAGCGGTTACGCGTAAAAACTCCCGCTACCCGGCACGGCTGCTCGCTTTTCATCAGGCAAATATCCAGCTTGAATCGTGAATGCCGGTTGATTCCAGCCCAGGCCGCTCCAGCCGAAAAGCCAGCGGCGGCGGTGATGCCGCCGGCAACACGGGTTAATTCAATGCTCATAGAATCTCCAATATATCACACATATTTGAATACGGGCAAAGCCAGCCGGGGAGGGGATTTTTCGCAGGTAACGAAATGCGGTTTAGGAGTGTGCTTTGACGGCTGGTATGGTACGCCGGCGGCGTTTCCATCCCAGCATCACCAGCAGTTCGCCGACCGCCGCGTCGCTGGACTCTTCGGAAAGCGGCATGTCGGAATGTATGGTGTATTTATTGCGCCGGCCGACCCGGGTCTTGGTGATGTATCCAGCCGTTTCGAGGTCGATGATTATTTTATGTGCGGTTCGTTCGGTGACGCCGACCGTGTCGCCGATTTCACGGGCCGTGCTGCGCGGGTGCTTTGCTATCGCAGCCAGCACCAAGCCGTGATTGGTGATGAACGACCAGTCAGTCAACTATGCCTCCAGCCGGGGAAAGACGAAGTCTATTTCCAGTATTTACCTTCCGTCCCCGAGCGTAGTCTGGCACAAACACCCGGCGCCTGTCAAGCAAAAAGGGAGGATGTTGCCATCCTCCCTGAACGAAAGGGAATAAGGCGGATATCAGGATTCGACGATGGTGATGGTGTTTATCACCGGGGGGTCGATGGGTTTGCTTGCTTCTCCGGTGAACGACAGCGTGACCGGGACGGCGGCTATTTTCATAACCACATCCATCCCCTCCGAAACGCGCCCGAACTGGGTGTATTTGGCATAGGCGGGACTGCTGAGGCCGTTGGCATCCGGTCCGGTGCAGATGAAGAACTGGCTGCCGTTGGTATTGGCCCCTGAATTGGCCATGGCCACGATGCCGATATCGTAAAGATGCTTGACCGGCAGTTCATCTGCGAAGCGATATCCCGGACCTCCATTGCCCGTGCCGGTAGGGTCGCCGCTCTGAATCATAAACGATTCCATGATGCGGTGGAATATTACCCCGTCGTAGAAACCCTGCCTGGCCAAAAACACGAAATTGTTGACCGTCTTGGGAGACTCGGTAATCAGCAATTCCACCTTGAAGCTGCCGAGGCTGGTGTCGAAGACGGCGGTGTATTTTTTAGCGGCATCCACTTCCATGGCCGGAGGCTGGCTCCATTGTTTCTGGGTATTGGGCACGCTTGTTTCTCCTTTTGAGCTGTTACAGCCGGCAGGCAAGGCCACGCAAAGCATTACGACCAGCCATAAAAAAACGAACTTCCTCATGCCGGCAACCTGGTAATCTGCGGACTGCGCCCGGACGATAACAGCATCGGCTTTCCTAAAGCATACCCGCTGCCGCCGGAATCTGTCAATCGCGGAGCCTTATCAGGCGTCCGCGATACCCAGGGATTTGATATAATTCACCGCGTCCTGAACGGTCTGAATCCTGGCGGCTTCTTCGTCCGGAATCTTGATTTTCATATCGGCGGTGCTGAACTCTTCCTCCAGGCCCATAATCAGCTCCACCAGGTCGAGCGAGTCCGCTCCCAGGTCTTTGACGAAGTTGGCTTCGGGGGTCACTTTTTCAGGGCCGACGTGCAGCCTTTCGGCGGTCAATTTGCGGGTGGCTTCCATAATTTTGGACATGAATCTTCTCCTGTTTTGCTATATTTACGATGAATGCATACCGGTTAGGCTGGCTCTCCGGGCGGCGGACCGGTACCGCCGGCAGGGATACCGGCCGTTCCCGGCTCAGCAAGAGCCGCTTCCGCTCCGGAACGGACTACGGCGGCATATTCCCTGACCAACTGCCTGAGGAGTTTACCGACCGTAGTAATCTTCCTGATGCGCGCCACATTGGCACCGCAGAAGGCAAACCCGGTGGAAAGCAAACCGCGCTGGGCGTTGACCAGAGCATGGAAGATGCAATACGGGCTGAGTGTGTAATCGCAGGTTCTGACGCAGTGATACGGGCACTGTACGGGCTTACGGCGGCCTTCGGACACGCTCTGTAAAAAACGGTTGTAGATAGCGCGACCGGGCAGCCCTACCGGGCTCTTGATTATGACCACATCCTTCTTTTTGGCCTCGACATAAGCCTGCTTGAACAGCGGGTGAGCGTCGCATTCCTCGGTGGCCACGAACCGCGTTCCCATCTGAACGGCGGAAGCCCCCAGTTTGAGCATGCGGAAAATGTCCCCCCCGTTGAATATCCCCCCGGCGGCGATTACCGGGATTTTTCTGGAGGACATGCTTTCGAACGGTTTGACGGTTGAAACCACGTCGGGCACCAGGTTTTCCAGGCGGTTTTGCTCAAGTTCGAGTTCATCCGCTTTGAACCCCAGGTGACCCCCGGCTTTCGGCCCTTCCACCACGAAAGCGTCCGGCAAAACCTTGAATTCCTCCCACCATTTCTTGCATATAATGCGTGCCGCCCGTGCGGAGGACACAATCGGGACCAGTTTGGTGCCGGCATTCTTGACCAGTGCCGGCAGGTCCAACGGCAAGCCTGCGCCCGAAAAAATGACATCTAGACCTTCTTCGGCCGAAGCGCGCACCATGTCGGCATAATTGGTGAGGGCAACCATGATATTGACCCCCAGAATAC
>CAZPAL010000044.1:0-9744 GCA_964584525.1 uncultured Dehalococcoidales bacterium
GGTATGGCGCCGGGGCAGGGCGGGGTTTATCTGCTGCACGGCGTCACCGGCAGCGGTAAAACCGAGGTTTATTTACAGGCGCTGGCCAGCGCGGTCAGCCGGGGCCGGCAGGCCATCGTGCTGGTGCCTGAGATTGCGCTTACCTCCCAGACTATCCAGCGCTTTGCTGGCCGCTTTGCGGGGAGGGTGGCGGTTTTACACAGCGGCCTTTCCCTGGGAGAACAGTACGACCAGTGGCGCGCGCTCAAAAACGGCGATTACGACGTGGTCATCGGCGCGCGCAGCGCGCTTTTCGCGCCGCTGCCTGAACCCGGACTGATAGTGATGGATGAGGAACATGAATGGACCTATAAACAGCAGGATAAAGCCCCGCGCTACCACACCCGGCGGGTGGCCGTCCAGATGGCCGCGGCGGGCGCTTTTCCGCTGCTGCTGGGCAGCGCCACCCCGGACGTGGAAAGCTATTTTCAGGCTGCGCGCGGGCGTTACCGCCTGCTGGAACTGCCCGAGCGGCTGACCCCCTATGCCGGCGCTCCCATGCCGGCGGTGGAAGTCGTGGACCTGCGCGCCGAGTTAAAAAGCGGCAACACCGGCATTTTCAGCGGCAAATTGCAATCGGCCATCTCGCTGGCCCTTGAAAACAAGGAGCAGGTAATCCTCTTTTTCAACCGCCGCGGCGCCGCGCCCTTCGTGCAGTGCCGCCGCTGCGGAGCGGTCGTCAAGTGCCGCCGCTGCCAGGTATCGATGAGCTACCATTCGGACACCGAGGCGCTCAAATGCCACCGGTGCGACGCCCGCCAGAGTGTGCCGCAAATCTGCCCCGTTTGCCGGAGCAGGCGCATCAAATACCTGGGGTTGGGAACGCAACGGGTGGAGAAAGAAACGGCCGCCCTCTTTCCGCAGGCGCGCATACTGCGCTGGGACAGCGATTCGGCCCGTGGCAAGGGCTGCCACGCCGAAATGATGCGCCGCTTTCAGTCCGGGGAAGCCGATATCCTGATAGGAACGCAGATGGTAGCCAAAGGGCTACACCTGCCCCGGGTTACGCTGGTGGGGGTGGTCAGCGCCGACACCGCTCTCAACCTGCCCGACTTCAGGGCCGGCGAGCGGACTTTTCAGCTGCTATCGCAGGTGGCGGGCCGGGCGGGGCGGGGCAGCCGGGGCGGCAAAGTCATTATTCAGACCTACTGCCCCGAACACTACGCTATCCAGGCGGTGAGCGCCCATAATTACCGCGCTTTCTACCGGCAGGAAATCGAGCTCCGGCGCAGCCTGGGCAACCCCCCTTTTTCCCAGATGGTCAGCCTCACCTTCAGCCACACTGTGGAAGCGGCTGCCCTGCGTGAAGCCGAACGGCTTAAAAAACAACTGGACGCTGAGATTGCCGCCCGGGGCCTGGCAGGCATATCCATTATCGGGCCGGCGCCGGCCTTTGTGGCCCGGCTGCGCGGGCGCTATCGCATACAGATGCTGCTACGCGGGCGCACCGTCAGGCAACTGGTCAGGGATATCGCGCCCGCAGACGGCTGGGTGATTGACATAGACCCGCTCGGCATCGGCTAGGGCCCTTCCCACGCTTTTTTATTGCCAAAACCCGCTCAGCGGGGTATAGTGGTGAACATGACCACCAGCCTCATCCAGGTTGACATAAAACCGGAACTGGCCGCGTTGCTTTGCCGGCTACAGGCTTTTTTAAGCGGGCAAAAGGCGCGGGCTTATGTGGTGGGCGGCCTGCCGCGCGACCTCATGCTGGGGCGCGACCCGGTTGACGTAGACCTAGCGGTGGAGGCGGACGTAAAAGCGCTCATGGGTGCGGCTGAGGCGGGGTTGGGCATGCATGCGGTGCTGCTGGACGAAGAAAACGGGGTGGTGCGGCTTTTAACGCCGGGAGGTGAAAGCTCGGCACAGGTGGACCTTTCCACGCTGGCCGGCGGCCTGACAGATGACCTGGCCAGGCGGGATTATACCATCAACGCCATGGCGATTCCCCTGCAGGACCTGGCGGGGGCCGACGGGCGCCCTGTTACCCTGATAGACCCCTTCGGAGGGGCCGGGGACCTGGCTCACACAACACTGCGGGCGGTGAGCGACGGCATTTTTAAGGCCGACCCCATCCGCCTGATGCGGGCGGTGCGCCTGTCGGCCGAACTAGGCTTCAAACCGGATGCGCCGACGGAAGCCATGTTGATGCGCGACAGCCGGCTCATAGGCCGCGCCGCCGGCGAACGGGTGCGTGAAGAACTGCTGTGCCTGCTGCGGCTCTCCGGCAGCGATGAGCACCTGGATTATATGTACAAAACCGGGCTGCTGCCGGCGCTGATACCCGAACTGGATGCCAGCGTCGGCCTGGTACAGCCCAGCGAACATGCCTGGGACGTCTTTCATCATTCGCTTAAATCCATCGCCGCGCTGGATTTCATCCTGCGCCGGGGGGATTGGCCTTATGCCGGGGTGAGCGTGCTGGACGACATCCCTTGGAATGCGCGCCTGGAGGCCTATTTCGCTTCACCGGTCAGCCACGGCAGCACGCGCCGCGAAATCGTCAAGCTGGCCGCTTTGCTGCACGATATCGCCAAGCCGCAGACCCGCACCCTGACCGATAGCGGGCGCATCCGTTTCTTCGGGCATCCCCAGCAGGGAGCGCCGTTGGCTGCGGCCGTCCTGCGCCGGCTGCGCTTCAGCCAGCGGGAGGTTCGGCTGGTGGAAATCATCGTCGGAGAGCACCTGCGCCCGGTGCAACTGGGAAATGAGGCCCAGCCGACCCCCCGAGCCGCCTACCGCTATTACCGCGACCTGGAGGAGGCGGCGGTGGATACCCTTTACTTCAGCCTGGCGGACCACCTGGCGGCCCGCGGCCCGAACCTCGACTTAACAAACTGGCGCTGGCATGCTAATATGGTAGCTCATTTGCTGGCTGCCGGTGAGACCAGGCAAGATATCGTGGCGCCGGTCAAGCTGGTGGACGGCTATGATTTACGAAAACTGGGCTTGAATGCGGGCCCTGAAATGGGCAAAATGCTCGAAACAATCCGGGAAGCGCAGGCGGCCGGTGAAGTGGCCAGCCGCCAGGATGCGCTTGATCTGGCAAATAGGCTCATAAGACAGGGGAAAGATGAGAAGACGAATTAACTGGGCACTGGTGCTGCTGCTGGCCGTGCTGGTAGTGGCGGGGCTGGTAGTATTCCCCATCGACGAAGGCCTGATTTCCGGCAAGGGCGTGGTGCTGGGGTTGGACCTGCAGGGCGGTCTTTATATGGTTTATGAAGCCGACCTGAGCGAGATTGAGGAAAACAGGCGCACCGAGATTATGAACGGGGTGGTGTCGGTCATCTCCAACCGCGTCAATCCGCTGGGCGTCACCGAGCCGCTCATCGAGAAACAGGGCGACGACCGCATCTCCGTGCAGTTGCCCGGGCTGGCTCTCACCGACGCGCAGAAAGAACGGCTGGGCCGCACGGCCCTGCTGGAGTTCCGCGAACTGGTCACCGACAGTGAAGGCAACGAGGTTTGGATACCGGCCACGGGCACTATCAACGGCGTGGAGAAAGTGCTCAACTCCAGTTATTTCAAAGATAATACCTACGTCACCGTAGACGACCGTGGTTTGGTTTACCTGGTTTTCGAGTGGAACGCGGAGGGGGCCATTCTCTCCGAACAGGTCACCACCCGCCTGCTCAACAAGAACCTGGGCATCTTCGAGGGAGACGAGCCGCTGAGAGGCGAGGACGGGCAGCAGATTGCCCCCATCGTCAACGCCGTCATCACCGACCGCGGGCAAATCGAAGGCCTGAGCAATACCGAATCCCTCGAGCTGTCGCGCCAACTCAACGCCGGGCGGCTGCCGGTTTCGTTGCGGGTCGTTTTTGAAGAAACGGTGTCGCCCAGCCTGGGCGCCGATTTCGTAGGGCTGGCGGTCAAAGCTGGCATCATCGGCGCGGCTATGGTGGTCCTTTTCATGTCGCTCTATTACCGCATCCCTGGGCTGGTGGCTTCGCTGGCTTTGCTGTTTTACGCCGTGCTGCTGCTGGCTGTTTTCAAACTTTTCGGCGTCACCCTGACGCTGGCGGCCATCGGCGGGTTCGTTATATCAATCGGCATGGCGGTAGACGCCAACGTGCTCATCTTCGAGCGCATGAAAGAGGAACTGGAGCTCAAACGCACGCTGGGGGCCGCTATCGAAGCCGGCTTTACGCGCGCCTGGTCCGCCATCTGGGATTCCAATTTGACCACCATCATCGCTTGCCTTATCCTGCTCTGGGTTGGCAGCAGCATCGCCGGCGGCGAACAGGTGAAAGGTTTTGCTATCACCCTGGCCATCGGCGTGGTCGTCAGCCTGTTCACCGCCATCGTGGTCACGCGCAGCCTGCTGCGCCTCTTCGTAGGCACCCGTATCGGCCGCCGTCCCTGGTTATTCACCCCGGCGGGGAGGAAAAATGTATAACATCATCGCTAAACGCTTCCGCTTTTTCGCCCTGTCGGGAGCCCTGATACTGGTTGGCTTGGTTTCCCTGGCTGTCTTCGGGCTGCAGCCCGGAATCGAGTTTTCCAGCGGCACGCTGCTCACGGTACGTTTCGCCCAGCCGGTGGATATATCGGAGCTGCGAGGACAGATAGGCAGTCTCGGCTATCCCAGCGCGGTGGTGCAGTCCACCGGCAGCGGGGACTTCCAGGTCAGGCTGGGCGTGATCGACGACAACCAGAAGGACGAACTGGAAGCCGGCCTGGCCGAGGCCTTCGGTGAAGTGAGCGAAACCGGCATCACCCGTATCGAGCCGACTATCTCGCGCCAAACGGTGCGCACGGTGATAATCGCGGTATCGGTGGCCGCTGCCGGTATCCTGCTCTACGTCACCTATGCGTTCCGCCGCATGCCCAAGCCCATCCGCTACGGGGTCTGCGCCATCGCCGCGCTGGCCTTTGACGTGCTGATTGTGGTGGGGCTTTTTTCCCTTCTGGCCGGCCTGCTGGGTTGGGAAGTCAACCTCATGTTCATCACCGGCCTGCTGGCCGTCATCGGTTACAGCGTCAATGATAAAATCGTCGTCTTCGACCGCATCCGGGAGAATACGCGCAAGATGCCGTCCGCCGGTTTTGCCGCGGTTGTCAATGCCAGCCTGATAGAAACGCTCACCCGCTCGGTCATCACCGGGCTCAGCACCCTCTTCGCCATCATCGCCCTCATGCTGTTTGTTGGCTCCAGTATCCAGACCTTCCTGGCGGTGCTTTTCATCGGCATCGTGGCAGGAACCTACAGCTCCATCCTGGTTTCGGCGCCGCTGCTGGTGGTTTGGGAAAACCGAGAATGGAAGCGTTTTTTGCCCTGGGCCGCAAGGACCGGCAGCGCTAACGGGTAGGTAGATGGCGACCACAAAACGCGGAGCAGCCGGACTGGCGCTCATGACCGTGGTGGGGCTTTTCGGGCTCAAGGTGGCGGTGGCCGTGCTGACCGGCAGCGTCAGCATCCTGGCTCAGATGGCCGACAGCTTCCTGGACATCCTGGCCGTCGGGCTGACCTTCGTTGCCGTGCTGATGGCCGACCGGCCGGCGGATGACAGCCATCCTTTCGGGCACGGCAAGCTCGAAAACTTTTCGGCGCTGGTGCAGGCGGTATTCATCTTCGGCGCCGCCGGCATGCTCATCTACTCCTCAATCCAAAAAATCATCCACGGCTCCGTCATCGAATACACCGGGGCGGGCATCGCCGTAATGGCCGTGTCCATCTTGTCGAGCTGGATATTGACCCGCTACCTGCGCCGCGCCGCCCGTGCCACGGATTCCTCAGCGCTGGATGCCATCATGCATAACATCAACGCCGATATCTACTCCGCCTCCGGGGTGCTGGTGGGGCTGATGGTCATTCTGGTAAGCGGCGGTCGGCTGGCGGTGGTGGACCCCATAGTTGCTATCCTGGTCTCGCTGGTCATCCTGGGTTCAGGATTGAGGGTGCTCAAGGATTCCGTGGGCGAACTGATGGATGCCAGCCTGCCTTCGGCGGAAGAAAAATTGATTGAAGATACGATAGTCTCCTATAACAACCAGCTGGTGGGTTTCCACAAACTGCGCACCCGCAAAAGCGGAAGCACGCGCCACGTGGATTTACACCTGGTTCTGCCGGAACATGCCACTGTGGAAAGCGCTCACGACCTGTGCACCCGGCTGGAAGAGGAACTCAAGGCCAAACTTCCCAACTTGAGCGTCATCATCCACATGGAGCCCTGTGAAAAGGATTGCCAGAGTTGCCGTCTCACCTGCCTGGAGCGCCGGGACTAGCCCAGGACGTGGCGGGAGCGGATTCCGGCCAGCAGGCCGGAGATATCCGGCGTAGCCTGAACGGACGGGCATGGCCCGAGCGCATCACCGGCCGGTTCCTTGCCCAGCAGGGTGGTGAAAGTGGCGAACACGCCGCCCGCCAGCGCGCTCAGATTGTAGCCCCCCTCCAGCCCCAGCACCAGGCGTCCGCCGCACAGTTCCTCCGCCAGCGTTTTAACCCGCTCAGTCAGGTGCCCGTAGGATGCTATGGTCAGGCACATGCCGGCCAGCGCCTCCGCCCAGTGGGCGTCGTAACCCGCTGATAGCATGATGAGTTGGGGCTTGAAAAGGCGCGCCGCCGGCACGACAATCTCTTCCAGTACGCGCAGGTATTCCCCCTCACCGCAGCCGGGCGGCAGCGGTACCTCAATATTTCGGGGTGAGGAGACCTTATCCTCGCCGGAAAGCCCGGGATAGAGTGGGCTCTGGTGAATGGAGACGTATTTTACCCTGGGTTCGGCGGCAAAAATATCCTGGGTGCCGTTGCCGCGGTGCACGTCCCAGTCCAGGATGAATACCCGCTCCAGCCCCAGTTTCTCCAGGGCGTAGGCCGCCCCGACGGCTACGTTGTTGAAGAGGCAAAATCCCATGGCGGCGTTCCGGGTGGCGTGGTGGCCGGGAGGCCGCACCAGCGCGAAGGCGCTTTCCACATCGCCCCGTGTTACCGCCTCTACTGCACTGATGAGCGCGCCGGCGGCACCCGCCGCGGCTTCATATGAGGCCGCCGAAACCACCGTATCGGCGTCCGCCATGCCGCCCCCGGCCTCAGCCATCAGCCTTATACGGTCTACATGCTGCCTGGAATGCGCCAGCATCAGTTCCTCCTGGCTGGCGGAACGGGTCTCCAGTTTCACCAATTCGTCCCACAGGCCGAAGCGCTGCAGGCGCCGCACTGCCGCCAGCAGGCGCTTGCCGTTTTCAGGGTGCTCCCCGGTATCGTGCCCGAGATATAACTCGTCGTAAACCACTCCAACCGGCATTGCTCACTCCTAAGAAAGTAACATCACTCCCGACACTATGAAGTAAACGCCGAAAGCGGCTAAAAAAACGCTGTTGGCGTTGAACAGCCACTCCTGGAAACGCTGCCCCAGGAAACGGTGCGTCTTGTAGACGAAAAACGAGACCAGTGAGAGCCACAGGAAGTCACACAGCCAATGCGCCAGGGTGAACGCCCCCAGCCCGGCCAGGCCGAAATCGGCAAAACGCAGGATGAGCAGGCTGCCCACGGTGGCCCACCACAGCAGGAAAAAAGGGTTGAGGGCGCTCATGGTGATGCCGGCGGTGAAGGCGGAATAAGGCAGCTCTCTCCCCTCCTTCACCACCTTTTTGCGGGACAGGAACATGGAAACGCCCAGCCAGACAATCATCGCCCCGCCGGCAAAACTTAGCGCTATCTGCACGGCCGCATTTTCAAAAAAACGGGCGAAACCGAAATAGATGAGCAGTATCAGCGGCACTTCCACCACGGCATGCCCCAGCGATATCTGGCTGCCGGCCCAGGGGGATTTGTAGCTTTTGGCCAGCGTCACCGCGAACATCGGCCCCGGCATCATCACCCCGGAAAAAGAAATCACGATTACGGAGGCCAGAATAGGGAGCATAACCTGAGAATTATAGCATGCAGGGGACAAAAGGTCAGGATTACGGCCGGCTGATTTTTTTCAGCATGGTGCGCCGGGCGGTGTCAAAACCCAGGCTCTGGTAAAAAGCCAGCGCCGCCCGGTTGAATTCCCACACGTTGAGCTCGATTTCGTCCATGCCCTGTTCGGCGGCCCACTGTTCGGCGGCGCGCATCAGCATTTTCCCCACCCCCCGGCGCCGGTGGGTTGCGCTCACTCCCAGGTCGTTGATTTTGGCGTAGCGGCGCGGCTGCAGCAGCGGGTTGTCCGGGGTGCGCTCTATCTTCAGGCGGATAAAACCTACCAATTTACCCTGCTCCTCCGCCACCAGCAGCAGGCCCGACCCGCCGGCCTGCTCGGACGCGAGGTGCTCAGCCATCCGGCGCAGGTCGGTTTTCTTGAAAATGCGGGGCAGCGCCCGGGCGTGGATTTCGTCCATCTCGGCAAAGACCGGGAAAAGGGCCGGGTAATCGGCGGGTGTGGCCGGGCGCACATTAAAGGAAGCCGGGGTGGACGGGGCAGGCCGGCCTGCGGTTTCAAAGGCCTGGTTGGCCAGCCGGTCAGCGGCTGAGTTCTGTTCACGCGGGATGTATTTAATTGAAAAAGGGCTGAAAGCCCGGCTGAGGGCCTGCGCTCGCTCGAAAAGCGGTTTTAGTTCGGCATTTTTGACGCGGTACTCGCCCTTGAGCTGTTTTACCACCAGTTCCGAGTCCGCCCGGAGTTCGACGGACCGCGCGGCCAGCGCCGCGGCTTTCTCCAGGGCGGCGATGATGGCCTGGTACTCGGCCTGGTTGTTGGTGGCGGTGCCGATAAAGCGTGAGATTTCAGCCACCCGTTTGCCTGTTTCATCCTGCAACACCACCCCGATGGCCGCCGGCCCGGGATTGTTGCGCGAAGCGCCATCGGTAAAGATGATAAGTTTTGTCAGCATAGCCGCTAAACTCTAGGGGAGAGGGTGGATTTAGTCAAGCTCGGGAAATGAGCCTATTCAAAAAAGAGCAAGCGGCCGCAGCTTGAGCAGCCCACCAGCGCGCCGCCGCGCGCCCTCTGCAGTTCAGCCGAGGACAGGCTGATGCGGCAGCGGCCGCAGATACCTTTTTCAACCCGCGAGACAGGCCAGCCGCGAACCTCTTTCATCTTCTGGTAAACCGCCAGGCTTTCGCGCGGAATCCCGGGCAGAACCTGCTTGAGCGACGCCTGGAGCTCGCTGAGCCTGCCCTCCAGGCCGGCGATATCGACGCTCAGGCGCTGTTGTTCATGCTGCCAGCGCTCAACGGCCGCAGCCATGGCAGAGGAGAGCCGGGCATGGTCGGCCCTGGCCGCTTCGACGTGCTCCATCAGGCCAAGCGCTTTTTCATCAAGCAGGTCGCGCTGAACCTTGAAGCGGTCGAACTCGGACTGCAGGTTTTGCAGTTCCTTGGGGTTTTTAACCCGCCCCGAGTAGAGCGACTCGTTGGCCACCGCCATCCTGGCGCTGATGTCGGCGGCGGCGGCCTCGGTGTCTTTCTGTTCATGGGTCAGCGCCGCCAGCCCTGAAGCCGCAGCGGCCAGGTCGGCGCGGGCTTGCCTCAGCGCCGCGCTCTCGCCGACGGCGGCCCTGGCCGTGGACAGGGCCTGTTCGGAGGCCTCGATTTCCTGTTCCAGGCACTGGAGTTCAAAAAGTTTCCTCACGCTCACCCGCCTATTTTATACCGGGCAGGCTGATTTAGGCAATCGGGACTTCCACCCCCAGAATTCTGCGTGCGCTCTTCACGCACTCCTGCCCCTCTCTTGTTCTCATTATCCTTTCCGATGAAAATCGGAATCCAGGCCCTCT
>CAZPAL010000045.1:0-9236 GCA_964584525.1 uncultured Dehalococcoidales bacterium
TGTGTTGGGTGTGTTTGGTTGTGGTGGGTCGCCGGGTCGGCTGAGGTGGAACTCGTTCCCGGTTGTGTGCTCAACTGGGAGGAACCTCCTGCCGGAGTGAATTTACCCGATTGGTCGACCACAGGCAATGCTACGATGTATTTCAATGTTAAGGCTTGGGATGTTTCTGTATACTGAGCCTAGGAGACGCGCATGAAAATTAATATGAAAACCCTGGGCATAATCGGCCTGCTGGTGGTCGTTGTCGCCGGGGGCATCCTTTTTCAGATGCGCAGCAGCGCCGTTTCTTCTAAAAAAGCGGATGAAGAGGCCCTCACCATCGAAAACCTCCGGCGGGTGAGCCTCAACGCGCAGAAGCAGACGTTGAACCAGCAGATTATCGACGCAAGGGAAGCGGTTGAACAGGCTGAAATCCGCCTTACCGTGCTGGAGGAAACCCTGGTCCTGGCGGAGTCCGAACTGGAGGATGCCAAGGCCAAATATCCGGCGCTGGTGGAGACAATCGAATACACGGAAACTTTGCTGGAGATGGCGCGCAGCGCCGGCGTTACCCTGCTGAACATCTCGTCATCGGATGGTGGTACTGCCGGTTTCAGCACCAAGGAATTTGTTTTCCGCGGCACCAATTTCACCATGAACGTGACCGGGGATGTATTGAACATTTTGAAATTTGTGGACATCGTCACCGCCAGCCAGGATTTTCGTTCAGGGAGAATCGGGAATGTGGACCTTTCGGTGCCCCTGCCCGTTCCCCCGTTGGTGGTGACACAGCAAGAGCAGGACGCCATTTCCGACCGCATCTGGCAGGAGATGGTGCTGGAGATGCGGGCGGCGCTTTCGCCTTACGCCATGGTGGTCTTCACCGGGCAGGCGGTGCTGGAGGTGTTGGGCGCAGGTTCGAACAACGTTACCATGGAGACTATCACCGAGCGTATCCGCATGGCCATCAGCGCCAAATTCGGGGCATTGATAGCCAACCAGTTCGCACCCGAACTGGCAATTGCGGTGGAACAGGCGCTGGCCGATTCACTGGTGGACATAATATCCACCATCTACGCCAATGAAATAGGCGCGCTGTTCGAAGCCGGAGACCCGCAACTTACCCCTGAATATGGTGGCATTTTGGGAGAAGAGATTACGGCGGAACTGCAGAACATCCCGCCGTCCATGGTGGGAGGGGTGGTGCAGGAACTGATAACCCGCAATATCAATCAAGTGCTGGATGGCTATATAGAAGACCTGGTCTCGACGGAAGACCACGCCGCCAGGGTGGCTGAAGAGGTGGCCGCCATTCTGGCCGGGGCCCCCGTAACCCCTCTCTCAGCCGCCGGGTTGTCGCTTACGCTTTTCACCTTTGGAGATAACTAAAATGGCCAGAAAAATCGCGCTGCATATCGAAGATAACTGCATCAAGCTGCTGGCTGCCAGAGGCGGCAAAATTGAGTCCTGGGCGACGTATCACCTGGATGGCGGACTGGTGGAGCAGGGGATGGTACAGGATACCGAACGGGTGGCACAGGACATAAAAGAACTGCTGAAAATCCAAAAGGTCAGCGAGGGCAAGGTGAGGGTGGCGCTATCCGGCATCAATTCAATATTTCGCATCATCACACTACCGGAATTACCCGCCAAATTGATACCGGAAGCTGTCAGCAACGAAGCCGCCAGGGTTTTACCGGTGCCTCTCAACGAGGTCTACTACGCTTACCAGGTCATACCCGCAGTGCAAAAGGGTGAAAGCAGGCTTTTCCTGGCAGCCTACCCGCGTGCCTCAACGGATGCGCTAATGGAAACGGTGCGCAAGGCCGGACTGAAGGTGGAGAGGATGGAACTTGCGCCGCTGGCGCTGGCGCGGAATATCAACTCGGCCAGGGCGATGGCGGTGAATGCCTGGCTGACCTATCTCGATATCGTGGTGCTGGTCGACCGCATACCCATCGTTATCCGCAGCGTTTCCCTGCCGGTGGACAGCGAGAACAATGCCGAACGGCTGCCGGCCATCAGGGAAGAGATAGAGCGTACCATCACCTTCTTCAATAACAGCTTCCCGGACAGCGCACTGGATAAAACAACGCCCATACAGGTGTGCGGGGACCTGGCGCTGGATGAAGAATCGATGCGCTACTTCGGAGAAACGGGTTATCCCATTTCACTGTTGTTGCCGGAAATCCAGCATGAAGCAGCTTTTGACCCATCGCAACAGATGGTGAATCTGGGCATGCTGATTAAAGATGCACTGCCCCGCGGGCAAGGCGCGCAGCATTCCATCATAGACATCAACGCTATACCCGCGGCCTATAAACCACCGCCATTCAACTGGGTAAACGTGCTGGTTCCGGTCGGGCTGGGGATTGCGGCGGCAGGCCTGTATTTCGGTTGGCTGCTGGTGGATGAAGCGCGCTGGGACGCATCGGTCGCACAAGAGAATTTGAGCGTGGTACAGTTATCCAACGCCCGCCTGACGGCGGAAAACAAGGTGTTGCAGGCCGAACTCGCTACCATTCAGGAGCAGGTTACGCCCTTGCAGACCGAAGCCGCCGTCCTCGAAGCCAAAATCAAGGCATTGAATGCCAGTACCTTCTATTTTAATAATACTTTCGATGCGCTGGGAAGAGGGTTGGCGCGTAACAACAGCGGGCTGGCGGCGGTCAACGCCACCATCCCGGCCGGGTTGCTGGTGACGGATACCCAGGTTGACGGCAGCGGCGCGAATCTAACCGGCCAGGCCTCCGGCGAAGCCCTGGTGCTGGAATACGCCAGGCTGCTCAGAAGCCGGGCGGAAATCCAGTCGGTGAATGTATTATCCCTGGAACGGATGGAATCCGGGGGAGAGGCCGGGGGGCTGGTAGCGTTCGAGTTCAGGGTGGAGTGGAGCAACCCTTAGAGCAGCGGGCTTAATCCAGTTCCACTCCAGCCATCAGCAGCAGGCGCTTGAGCAGTTCCACGCCGATGAGTTCATCTTCCGGGATAGCCGGCAGGCGCAGGCGCAAGTCATCTTTAACCATGAATTCATAATGGTTGACGCGGCACGGGCCTGCCCATCCGTGCTTGACCAGATACTGGCGCAATTTTTCCGGTTTTACCGGAGCCAGATATGATGTCACGGCAGGGCCATCCTGACCGGGATATTAATCCCGCCCGCTTCGGGGACCGAGCACCGGCGCAGGATGCCCAGCAGCAGCCATTCTTCAAACGACTCCTGAAGCTGCTTGATGCTGTCGTCCAGCTTGGGACAGCAACCGTAAACCCCGGGAAAGCCGGGGATGCTGCCGAAGAAAGAGCCGTCCGAGAGAACCTCCCATTTGGTGCAGGCAAGAGCGGCCTGGATGTATTCAGTAAGCATATGATGTAGCGTTCATTCTACGGCGAAAGGGTGTGGTTGTCAAAAAAGCAAGCCCCCGCGGAAAGCGGGGGCTTGGGAGTTAAACACAGATTGAGAAAAAACCAGATAACGATTAGATTCGTTATCCTTCGGGTATGACACCATCCCACTTATCGCCTTGTGTTACTCTTCCTTCGTCATCCCATGAATATTTATAAGCGGCATTACTTACCATATAGGAGCCAAGAATCACATCGTTAGCTAAGACAGGCCCCATAGCCCTTTCTGCAATAACGCCATCGTGGTCACCCATATAAGCCACGACATTGGTTTGGATGATTGACAACTCAGTATTTTTGGCCTGCTCCTCCCCGCTATTCATCAACCCTGCCAGGTTCGGGATGGCTACCGCAGCCAGGATGCCCAGGATGGCAATTACCACCAACAGTTCGATGAGGGTAAAACCCTTTTGCCCCAGGTGAAACCTTTTAATTAACCCTTTCATGTTACTCTCCTTTTGTTGCTTTAGGGCGACCAGCTAGCCCGGCGTACCGCCAGGCCGCAATTTCAGAACAATTTTAGCACAGTTTTATATATTGTCAATAGGTCGCATGCCTGAGTAAGCGAATGAATATGTGTCATTATAGTACTTTAGGGCATATGTGAGGGCTTCCAGCATGACACGAAAGACCGGGCGCTTCGGCCACTCTTCGTGGCCTCCAGCATGGATACCGGGTACGAGATTGCCACACTTGCCGCGCAAGTTCGCAATGACCAGAAGGGCATGGCTTCCAGCATGACACGATAGAACAGAGCGTATTGACTTATGCTCAAAAAATGCATCACAATATAATATGGAAATATTTCAGAGCGTGGTAGCCGCGCTATTCGGCTTGCTGATAGGGAGCTTTCTGAACGTGGTGATAGACCGCCTGCCGGAAGGCCGGTCGTTGCTGCACCCCCCTTCGCACTGCCAGGCCTGCTCCAGGCGGCTGAAGGTAGTGGACCTGATCCCGGTTATCAGTTACCTCTTTTTAAAGGGCCGTTGCCGCTACTGCCAGGCTAAAATTACGCTGCGCTCTCCGCTGGTGGAGATTATCACCGGCGCCGCTTTCGGGCTGCTTTTCTTCTTCATCGGCCCCTCGTGGGAACTGGCGGTAGCCCTATTTTACGTCTGCCTGCTGCTGGCGATATTCTTCATAGACCTGGAGCGCGAGCTGATTCTCAACCGGCTGGTGTATCCGGGTATAGTTATCGCGCTGGTGCTGAGCCTGGTAAGCCGGCATGTATCGGGCGAAGTGCTGCTCATCCCAACCTTCGGCGATGCGTTGCTGGGCGCGGGAATCGGCTTTGCCCTGTTCCTGGTCATCGCGCTGGTATCGCGCGGCGGGATGGGGCTGGGAGATGTCAAGATGGCCGCTCTGATGGGGGCCATGCTGGGCTGGCCCGGGGTGCTGGCGGCTGTGTTTTTAGCGGTTATCGGCGGAGGGCTGATATCTCTGCTGCTGCTCGCATTTAAGGTGAAAGGGCGCAAGGAAGGCATTCCTTTTGGCCCTTTTCTGGCTCTGGGCACGCTGGCGGCTATGTTCTGGGGGCAGGCATTGATAAACTGGTATCTTTCGTTTTTTACCTGAGGTATTTCGTAAGCGTCCGGGGGACGGCGGGTATAACCAGTACTATATACTTGACAGGCATAGTATAATAGTACTTCCATGAAACTTGAGAGCCGCCGTTCGAGCCTGGAAATAATCGCCGATATGCTGAGGCTGGGTGAAGCCGGCAAGACGGAAATCATGTATAGTGTCAATATGAGCTACTTCCAGCTCCAGAAGTACCTGGGGTTCATGCTGGACAGAGGGCTGATTGACCGGGTGGCGCTGGGCAACCCGTCCGTTACCTACCGCGTCACCATGAAGGGGCTGGAGGTTTTACGCTCCATAGATGCATTGCTGAACACACTAGAGCTGAGGGAACCCGGCGAATAGCCGTGTTCGATAAGGAGTAGATATGCCAGGTAAGCGGATGTTGATACTGCCCGAAGAAGTTGTCAAAAAGATAGATGATAACCGCGGTGATTTGAGCCAGGCCGAGTTTCTGGATTTTGTGATAGAAGAGCAGTTGAAGCAGGCCGAGGTCCGTTCCGGCGTGGGGCGCAAGGAACTCGAAGACCTGCGCCACGAACTGCAGAGCCTGGTTACCCGCGAGAAAAAGCTGGCCACCAAGGAAGAACTGCAGGCGCTCAACGACGACACCCGTCGCCTGCTGAAGAGCTTTATAGACTTCTTCATGAAATACGGCATCGAGCTGGGGGAAAAAACATCGGTTTTTGACCTGAAAGATGTAATCGGGCATCCAGATTTAAAGGACCTGCCCGATGATGAGGGCGGACGGGAAGTTAAAATCAAATACAAGTAAATTTGTTGGTTTCTGTAAAGGGAGGGGTAAAAAGCCCCTCCCTTTTTTGGTTTATAAATGGAGCCGCCTCCCCACTCAAGATTCTTCGGCCATTCATCATGGCCTCCCGAATGAAGTATATCTTGACCTCACCCCCTGCCCCCTCTCCACATTGGAGAGGGGCTGCGCAAGTTCGCAATGACACCTGCCCCAACAAAATATTTCACGCCTGACCCATGCTTGAATAGAACATTGTTCTAGTATTATAAACCTTCCAACCTGATGGTATGTGTGTCATATTGGCCAAACTATGACATACATCATTATCGGAATCGCGGCCTTTCTGGTCTTTCATCTGCTGGATGTCGCCTCCATGAAACGGCACTCCTGTGCCAAGCCGGTCACCTGGGTGGCGGGCGGCATGGCCTTCATTTATGCCATGGTAATGGCATCCGTCAGCGGAGATAAAATTAACTTACCCATCGGGTTTGTAGCCGTCGGATGGCTATTGCTGGCAGGCGGGATGGTGGCGGTGCTTTACTCCCTGTTCATCAACCTGCCCTTCAAAAAGACCTACATAGAACCCGGCATCGGAGATGAACTGGTCACCGGCGGGTTGTATTCGCTGGTGCGTCACCCCGGGGTATACGGGCTGGTGATGGCGATGGCGGGGGCGGCGCTCATTTCGCGCTCTCAACTGATGATAAGCGCGGCCCTGGTATGGACGCTGACGGATGTAGCCGTAGTAACCATCCAGGATTACCTTTTCTTCGGCCGCATGTTTCCCGGGTACGCCGAATACCGCAAGACTACTCCCATGTTACTGCCCAACCGGAACACATTTATCCGGCTGGTAAATATGCTTAAACCCGGTTCAATCGAAATAAGGAGGGTCAAACCAGTGAGCAAAATCGGAGAGTTATTCAAAAAGGGTGATTACGCGGAAGTATGGCAGCGCTGCTGCGGCTTTATCGACCTCAGCCTGGAAGAATTCATGCGCATCCAGAAGCGCCTGTTGATGGAACAGGTGGACCTGTACCGCAAATGCGAGATGGGCAAGCGCATCATGGTGGGGGGGGTGCCCCGCAATCTTGAGGAATTCCGGGAGATGGTTCCCCTAACCACCTATGACGATTATTCCCCTTTCCTGCTCAAGCGCCGCATGGATGTGCTGCCCAGGAAGCCCATCCTGTGGCAGTGCACATCCGGTAAAACGGGCGAATACCAGCACCGCTGGGTGCCGGTGACGGCGCGCCTGGTTGAAGAGATGGAGTCGCTGGTTTACGCCCTGATGTTCTTTTCTTCGTGCCGGGAGCGCGGCGAAATCAATATGCGCGAGGGTGACCGCATGCTCTACGGCATGGCTCCGCCGCCCTACGCCACCGGCACCATGACCCGAGCTTTTCCCAACGAGCTGTTCCGGCTGCTGCCCGGCATAGAGGACGCCGAACGGTTGTCTTTCGAAGAGCGCATGAAGGTCGGCTTCGAGATGGCGCTTTCGCAGGGGCTGGACGGCTGCATCGCCATGTCCAGCGTGACGGAGGCTATCGGCAGGCGTTTCAGCCAGCACGGACGGCGGGAACATGGTCTGTGGCAGCGCCTGCGCAAGAACCCCGGCATGGCGCTGCGCCTGGCAAAGGGCATGCTGAAAGCCAGGCTGGCGGGGCGGCCCATCCTGCCCAGGGACCTCTGGAACCTCAAGTGCCTGGTCACCTTCGGCATAGACGGGGCGGTATTCCGTGAGAAAATCAAGGATATGTGGGGGCGTTACGCGCTGGACTTCCACGGCTGCACCGAGGCCATGATTATCGCTATGCAAACCTGGGATTACCAGGGTATGACTTTCGTCCCCAATCTCAACTTCTTTGAGTTTATTGCTGAGGCCGATGCCCTGCGCCTGAGGGAAGACGACTCGTTCACTCCCCGCACGCTGTTGATGGATGAGCTGGTGCCGGGCAATTACGAACTGGTGATTACCAGCCTGCACGGCGGCCCGTTCATGCGCTACCGGCTGGGGCACCTGGTGAAAATCCATTCTCTGCGCAACGAGAAACTGAACATCGATATCCCCCAGATGAGTTTCATCGCGCGCATCGACGACCAGATTGACCTGGCCGGGTTTACCAGGTTGGGGGAAAAGGTAATCTGGCAGGCAATCGAAAATACCGGGCTGGCGTACGAAGACTGGGTGGCGCGCAAGGAAATAAACGGCAAACCGGTGCTGCATGTTTACCTGGAACTGAAAGGAGCCAGCCGCTACGAGATAGATGTAAAGGTGGGCCGCATGATTCACGAGCAGCTCAAGAAGCTGGATTCTCCCTATGCCGACCTGGAGGCTTTTACCGGCATCTACCCCCTTAAGGTAACATTGCTGCCGGCTGAAGCCTTCAAAAACTTAAAGCGTCACCTGCGCAGCGCAAGCGGGGATTTAGCCAGCCACAAGGTGCTGCATATCAATCCCAGCGATGAAACGCTGGCTATACTTACCGATAACCTTGAAGTAGCGCCGGTTGTCTCGGCTGCCAGGCAGCCGCTGGAGGTATGATGAAAACACAGGTGCTGCTGGTAACCGGATTCGCGCCGGTGAAACTGCCCCAGCTGGGAGAGATGGGAATTCCCACCGCTCCCATCCAGTACCTTTCGGAACTGGTCGGCAAGGAAACCCTGCAGTTCAGCATTCCCACGGTGGCCGGGGCGGTGCTGGCCGGGTATTTGGAAAGGCGGGGGGTGGACGTTCAGGTGAAGGATTATTTTCTGGACGAAGTGGACTTCCGGGGAGCGGACATCATTGGTATCTCCTCCACCTTTTTGGGAGTCGAGGACGTGAAGCAGATAGCTGCCAGGGCACGAGCGGAGCGCCCGGATTCCAGCATCGTCCTGGGCGGGCCGCTGAGCTGGTCCGTTCCGCCGGCTTACCTTATGGAACAGGTGCCCAATCTGGATTACATAATAGTTAGAGAGGGTGAAAGCACCCTGCTGGAACTGGTGAGGGCGATAGAAAGCGGCGACCGGCCGGACGGCGTTGACAACCTGATGTTCAGGCGCGATGGCAAGCTGGTTGCCACCGCCGGCCGCGTACCGGCATACAGCGGCGAAATCCTGCCCCCGGCCTGGAAAATAATGGGGATTCCCTCGGCGCGCCGGTTGCCGGTGTTGCCGGTGGAGACCAGCCGCGGCTGTCCTTTCAACTGCGCCTACTGCTCAGAGGTTACCTACTGGGGCAAACCGGTGCGCTACCGCGATGTTGACGAGGTAATAAAAGAACTCCGGCATAATGTGACGGAACTGGGCATTTCTACCTTTCGTTTCACCGATTCATGTTTTTCGGCGCCACCCACGCGCTGCGCGGCATTGTGCGACGCCATCTACGATAGATGTATTGCGCAGGGGATGGATATTAAGTGGTCGTCCTATGCCCGGGTAAACAATCTTTCCGCCGAATTGTTGGAGAAAATGAGGCGGGCGGGGTGTGTGGCGCTGGATATCGGGGTAGAGTCCGGCTCGGACAGCATGCTGCGTT
>CAZPAL010000046.1:0-9200 GCA_964584525.1 uncultured Dehalococcoidales bacterium
CGGCGTGTCGCAACGCCAGCAGAAGGGATAGGTGTGGGTGATGGTTTCGCTTTTAAAAAGCAGATTGCGGCGCTTTAAATCCGCCGAGACTTCGGGGTCGGCTTTTTTGACGAATAACCCTGAGAAAGCGTAATTGCCGGTCATCTTGCCCTGCAGGTCGACCGGCTGGACAAAATCCAGTCCCAGGTTGCGCCCGGCGTTAAAGTCAACTTCACCGAAAGCCGGGGCGACATGCACGATACCCGTCCCTTCATCCATCGATACGAAATCGGTAGCAATCACCGGATAGCTCAAATCCGGCTGCGGCTCCTGAACCACCAGTATCGGACAGGATTGGCTGCCCCCGGCCTGAAAGCGTTTGCGCTCTACGCCGAACTGGTGCGGGTTAAAGAGCGGTTCATAGCGCAACCCCACCAGTTCCGTTCCTTTGAGGGTGGTAAGTACCGGCGCGCCAGCCAGCCCGGCTGCCTCCAGCCGGGCGCTGGCCAGGATGATAATTTCCCCCTCTACCTGGATGAGACTGTATTCCGCGCCTGCGGCTACCGCCAGCGCCGTATTGCCCGGCAGCGTCCATGGGGTGGTGGTCCAGGCCAGCAGGTAAGCGGGTTGTCCCTCCCCCACCTGGCACGGGAGCTTGTGGCTGAGGCTGGACTTGTCCAGCTTGAATTTGATGAATACCGAGGGGTCGGGCGTGTCGTCTTTGTATCCCTGTGCCAGCTCATGGGAACTCAAGGATGTCCCGCAGCGGGGGCAGTGGGGGGTGGAACGGTATCCCTGGTAGATCAGTCCCTTGTCCCAGAGTTGTTTAACTGTCCACCAGCCGCTCTCGATGTAGCTGTTTTCCATGGTGATATAGGGGTGTTCCAAATCCACCCAGAAGGCGATGCGCTCCGTGAGCAGGTCCCAGTCCTTAAGGTAGCGGAAAACGCTGGCCCGGCATTTGGCATTGAATTTGTCGATACCGTACTGTTCAATCTCGGTCTTGGAGGTGAAACCCAATTGTTTTTCGACCTCCAGCTCGACCGGCAGTCCGTGAGTGTCCCAGCCGGCGATGCGCGGCGCATAGTAACCCTGCATGGTTTTATAGCGTGGCATGACATCCTTGAATACACGTGAGATGACGTGGTGGATGCCGGGTTTCCCGTTGGCGGTGGGAGGACCTTCGTAGAGCGTAAAAGGGGGCCGGCCCTGGCGTGCCTCTATACTGCGTTTGAAGATGCCCTTTTCCCGCCATAAGGCCAGGGTAGCCTCTTCCATGCGCGGAAAATCCGCCTTGCTGCTGATAGGTCTAAACATCTATGTCCCCTTAAAAATAATCAAGCCCGTCCTCTCGAGGACGGGCGTAAGCCCGCGGTACCACCCCGTTTTCCCGGAATCCCGGGACGCTCAATGCCGCGCCGCGATAACGGTCGGCTACCGGCGCGGCCTGAAAGATTTGTACGTCTCTTCGGCCGGCGGCTCAGGAGTGATTTTCAGGAGGGAATACAGTCTGCTCGCACCGTTTCAGACTCGCTGTTGTAGTTCCGCCTCCCTACTCTTTCCGTCGTTGCCTGTACTGATAAGGATATACCTGTTAACTCCGGGCGTTGTCCCGGGGAAAAACCACCACTTTGCGCGCGTCACCAAAACCTGAGCTCTGGGTGACGACTGACTGATGGTCCGCCAGCGCCAGGTGAATGATGCGCCGTTCATAGGCCGGCATAGGTTCCAGCGCGAAAGAGCGCCGGTTGACGGCCACCTGTTCGGCTACGTGCTGCGCCAGGGTGCGCAGAGAATCATAGCGGCGCTGCTTGTACCCGTTGACGTCTAGTACCAGCGGGACGCTGCCGCCGAGCCGCTGGGTGGCGATAAGCCTGACTATGTATTGCATGGCAGCCAGGGTTTGCCCGCGCCGGCCGATTAAAATCCCCAGGTCCTCCCCGGTGATCTCAAGCACGGTGGGGAGGCAGGTGACCCCTTCTTCATCGGATACGGATGCGCCGGTTTCAATGGTGATATCGGCATTGAGTTCAAGCTGGTTCAATAAATCCCGTAACACCTCTCGGGCGGTGCCGGCGAATTCGCTGACGCTGATTTCATTTTCCATCAATTTCACCCTGGGACGAGCGTGCTCGCCATTTCGACTGAACTCGTTCTATTTCCGCCTGGGTTTTTTATTCTTGTCCTCCCGCTTCTTGCGAGGGGCGGGGCTGATAATCGGGCTGCTCTTGTTGACTGTTTTACTAACCCGGTCTCCCTCCGTCACCACACTTGTCCCGGTTTCGTCCTGCACGGAAACGACCCTGCCGCGGATTTCAGCGCGGCGCGGTTTGAGCGTTTTTTGGGAGGTGCCGAAAGGCATCCTGTTGACCAATCCTTTGACCATCGGAGCCAGCCCTCCCCACCCGCTGAAGAAGTACTGAATTACGATGCGAATCAGGTTGGAGGTAGCCCAGTAAAGGGCCAGTCCGCTGGGGAACGACAGCGACAGGAAAGTGAACATGAGCGGCATCATGACCTGCATGGTTTGCGCCTGAGTTTTTTGTTGGTTGTTAGCACTGGCCTGCACCGGAGACATCTTCTGCTGTATCCACATCAATGCGCCCACCATGATAGCCATCAGCATATCGGGTACGGCCAGGTCCATCCACAGGAAGCTGTTGTTGAGCGGCAGGGCGTCAAAAACCAGCGGCCAGGAGTAGAGGTAGCCGGATAGGTTCACGAAACTCTCCGGATTGACCGCCATCACGCGGATGATGGATTGATAAAGCGCAATCCAAATGGGCATCTGGAGCAACATGGGCAGCAGGCAACCGGCGGGACTGAGGCCGGATTCCTTGTAGAGCTTCATCTGCTCTTGAGCCAGCGCCTGGGCATCCTTGCCGTGTTTTTTCTTGAGCTCCTCCAGTTTGGGCTGCAGGTCCTGCGTAGCCTTGGTAGCGCGTAACTGTTTGAGGGTAAGCGGATACATGACCCCGTTGATAATCAGCGTGAGGATGATGATAGCTAACCCGAAGTTTCCCCATAGGTAATGTGAGAGGGTTATCAGCACATTTGTAATGGGCTGCAGGATGACTAAATCCCAAATTGCTCCGATATCCAAGTTATAACCTTCCTTGCTAATTGGTTAAGGGAGTGTACCACAATACCGCCCCGGTGACTGGGTTCAGCGCGTATACGGATTCACCGGTCTGGGTATGAATATAGAGAACGCCGTCTTCAACTGTCAGCGGGGCCCGGATGGTCAGATTCAAATTGCGGATTTCCGACCTGGCTCCGCTTCCGGCGTCCAGCAGAAATACCCTGCCCTCTTCTGTGGCGGCGATAACTTTGCCTTCAAAGGCGGCCGGGGAAGATACTACCGGGGACCGCAGGTCGAAGGTAGTGACCAGGCTACCGTCGGCTGGGTTGACGACGTAAACCTTGCCGTCCATGTTGGGGGCGTAGATGTAGCCGCCGGACTGTACTGGATTGGCCCAGAACCACTTCTGAGGTGTGTTATCGTTACCGTCTCCGCCGCTGAATGTCCATAACTCAGTTCCCGTGGCTGCATCCAGACAATATAGCCGCCGGTCGAACGATGCCACGATTATCTTGCCCTCGGTCACCAGGGGAGTGGCGATGACCGGACCTTGAGTGGCGAATGACCATAATTCGTTACCCGAGGTGCCGTCTACGGCATACACCGACCGGTCGAAAGAACCGACGTACAGGGATTGCCCGTCCCAGGCGGGGGTGGACCAGATTTTATCCCCGGTCTTGAACTCCCATAGAACGTCCAGGGAAGTAGCCTCGATAGCGTAGAGTGAGCCATCGGCGGAACCGGCGAAAATCTTGCCGTCGGCTACCACCAACCCGCCGACCACCGGTTTGGGGTTGGCTTCATTGAGAGGCTGGGATTTGGACAGGCGGGTACTTACGCTGTAAGTGTAGATATACCCGTTATACCCGGCAACATAAATCAGGTCGCCATCCATTACCGGTGTGCCGTAGATAGCCACCACCGCGCCCCCAGTGTTGCAACTGAGAAAACCGCCTCCACCGGCGACGTTCTCAACGGGAGCGTTCCAGATGGAAGTGCCGTTGACCTGGTTAAGCGCTACCAGGCTGCCTTTTGAGGGAAAATATATACCTTGCGGACCAACAGCGACGCCGGGCCATCCGCCAGGTTGAACCTGTGAGCCGGTACAGCCGGCTAAAGCCAGCATCAGCACCGGGACAACCAGCGCCAGGCTGGCGAAAATAACCGTTTTTTTGAAAAATTTCATATTCATTTCTTTACCTTGGCTTATCCGGGACCGGGTCATACCCTCCCTCATGCCAGGGATGACAGCGGGCGATACGCTTGGCACCCATCCAGATCCCCCCGGCTAGTCCGAACCGATCGATGGCTTCATGGGTATACTGGGAACAGGTCGGCAGATAGCGACAATTTGAAGGAAGCACTCTCGAAAGAGTGTTCTGGTAAATTCTAATCATGAGCAGGGCAATTCGCTTCATTGTTTGTTTTTAGCAAGCCTTCGTGTTTCAGCATTCTGGCTGTCGTCTCCAAAAGAGCGGAGTATTCCGCCTCGCTGATGCCGGTTTTGCCGATGAGTACGATATCGAATCCCGGTTTCAACGCCAGACTGCGCATCACCTCCCGCAGCCGCCGTTTGGCCCGGTTTCTGGCTACCGCTCCTCCTGTTTTTTTACTGGTTATGATTCCCCAGCGGGTATAGTCGAGGCCGTTAACCCGGCTCTTCACGCCCAAAAACTTGCCGCCACGCCACTTGCCCCGGCTGTGCACCAGGGCAAAATCCCCTGTTTTTTTAAGGTACACCTCCCCTTTCATACCTGTCCTCTCATTCTTGTATCCTGAACCGGTTGACCAGGATTGAAGGGGCGCAAGAACGTTCTCGCTAGACTACGGTCAGGCGCATACGGTTTTTCATTCGTCTGGACTTAAGGACACCCCGTCCGCCCCGGGTACTCATGCGGATTAAGAAACCGTGGCTTCGTTTGCGTGGTATCTTTTTCGGTTGATAGGTTCTCTTTGGCACGTTATCTCCTGACAGGTTATCTTATTATTTTTACCAGGTCCGGTTAGTTTCCGGTGGCGGCAGCGGGTTCAACCGGTGGTTTTTCGACGCTTTCCGGCTGGGCGGGAACGGCGGCCACCTCGGCCTTGGCCGCCGCCGGGACTGCCATGTTCAAAGGCGGAACCATTCCCTGTTTATGGATATGGGCCGCCACAAAAGGCAGCAGGGCGATATGGCGGGCCTGCTTGATAGCTTGTGCCAGCGCGTGCTGGTGCCGGTTACAAGTCCCGGTGCGGCGCCTGGGTTCTATCTTGCCGCGGTCCGAGATAAAGCGTCCCAGGGTGGCCGTGTCTTTATAATCGATATTGGCGACTTTGCTGGCGCAGAAAGAGCAGAATTTGCGCTTGGGGGCGTACTTCCCGCCTCCCCAGCGCCCGCCCGGCCTTCCGCCTGGTTTATATGGTGCCCGTGCTGTCGTTTTTATTTCTGCCACGTATATTATGCTCCTACATTAATTTCTAAAGTTCCGAGAAAGGGATGTCGTCGCTACCGGTATCTTCAGCCTCAGGCACTTCCGGTTTACCCTCCTGGGATGCCCCCATGGACTGCCTGTCCAAAAAGGTCACCACGCTGGCAATAACATCGGTGCGGTACCGTTTCTGGCCGTCAGGCCCGTCCCAGCTGCGGTTGTGAAGCCTGCCCTCGACATACACCAGCCGGCCTTTGTTCAGGAACTGGTTACACTGTTCGGCCAGTTTGTTCCAGGCCACCACCGTAAACCAGTCCGTTTCCTGTTTACGTTCCCCTTCCGGGGTGTTGTAGGTGCGGCTGGTGGCCATGCGGAAAGACGTCACCGGGCTTCCGCTCGGAGTATAACGCATCTCCGGGTCATTGCCCACGTTCCCGATAAGCATCACTTTGTTCAGACTGACCATCTGATCATCTCCTCTAACCTATATAACGACGATATCAATCGAGATTGATCAGCAGGTAGCGCAACACTTCTTCGGTAATGTTGAGCCGGGCCTCCAACTGTGGGCTGAATGCCGCGTTCATCTTAAAATGGGCCAGCGCATAGATGCCTTCGTTCTGGTGCTTGATAGGGTAGGCCAGCCTTCTTTTGCCCATTTGCCTGAATTCGGTTACAGTGCCGTCAGCGCCGATAATCAGCTGGTTGATGCCGCTAATGGTGGCCTGAACCCGCTCCTCGGGGAGCTGCGCATTGAGTACCAGCATGAGTTCGTAATTCCGCTGACCGCTGACTGCGCTGGCTGCCTCAGCGGTCCTGGATACTTTGGATGCTTTTGTAGCCACCTAATCTCCTAAAGTAAACGAAATTTGCCTCATTATACCATAATGACGGGCAAGCGCAAATTATGTTGACACAAAACGCCTTTCCTGATAGAATGCCCCCCTGTGAGGCCCCGTGGTGTAGCGGTCTAACATGCCACCCTGTCACGGTGGAGATCAGGGGTTCAAATCCCCTCGGGGTCGCCAGCAATATCTGGTTTATGATACTCATACGATAGCTTGAAGAATGGTGCCAACTCAGCATTAGGCTTCACTGCAATCACTCTCCCCCCACTATCTAGGATAATCTCTTGGAACAATACCTTAGATAGTTTATTTCTTTGTTCTTGGTTTGCAGCTTTCCAAGCCTGGCCTATATTTGATAAGAAACCAGCCAACTGTTTTATTTTATCATCAACCAATTTTGCACAAGGTATTTGACGAAGTTGGGATTCTATGTTTTTATGCTCTCTCAAATACTCTTTCTGCTGAATGTGCCCCCATCGATACTGCTCTTCTAAACGGATTAGAACTGCTTCTAATCCGTTTCGTTTAATTACATATTCATCATAGTTTGAGACTAGTTTACGATGCGATTCCAGAATTTGTTCTTGATAATTTTCTGGGATGAAAAAGGATGACAAATACCATTCTATTTGCTCTTCATAAATGGCAAGGAATGTTCCTTGGAAGTCACAACCTAAACCTGATGCCCTGTTGGCACAATAAACCCTACCTTTCCCGTGAGGATTTGTTTGCATCCTAATGTTTCCGTTACATCGAGCACACTTTGCGATTCCTCCGAGACTGTATATTCTCGAATTTATGTTGACTGTTGAGCGTTTCGCATGCATACTAATACGATTATTTTGCACCATTTCAAATAAATCATCATCAATGAAGGCTTGGTGATTGGCTTTTAACCATCCGCCATTTCCATCTGGGATTTTCCCAATATAGAATCGATTCTTCAGCATATCCTTAACAGTATCCTTTGAGAATGGTCTGGCTCCATGTGTCCCGGTTGTTCTATATCCAGATGCGCTTAAAGCCATCGCTATATCCCGGTCAGATTTGTTCTGGACTGCTAGATCAAAGGCTACCTTTAAACCTTCATAGTTCTTAACTATGAAAGAATTTCCCTCTCTCATTACAACTCTTTCCTCGATATCCGGCTCGGGAATCCCATCCTTCCCTTTGATCGCACCGAATGGTAGTGTCCCGCAGTATAATCCCTGTTTTCGCCTCTCATGCAACCCTTTTTTTGTTTCTTGGCTGAGATTATCGGAGTAAAGTTCAGCTAGACCACCCAACATGGTTAGTGTGAATTTCCCCCAGGGGGTTGAAAAATCCATTTGTTCAACAATCGAAAAGAAGCCAACGCCGGCTCTACCTAGTTTGTCAAAATATTCAAGAGTAACGCGCAACCTGCGGGAAAACCTATCGACTTTATGGACCACTAAGATATCGTATTTATTGGCAAGTCCATCAGCCATGGCTTCTTTGAATACCGGACGCTTGTTGATATCCTCAGTTCTAGCCGATTTCCCCTCTTCAATATATTCCTTGTATACCCCCCAGCTTTTAGCCTCAACCAAGTTATGAAAAGCTCGTATTTGGGCATCTATTGAGTAGCCTTCAACCTGCTCCTCACTTGAAACCCTTGCATAAATTGCAGTTATCATTGTTTAACCTTATCGTGCAAGTTAGTCTCCCGTTCCACCTTCTCATTGATGGCTTCCTCAAGCCAGCCACCCAATGTCTTCTTATGGCTGAAGGCTGCTTCTCTAGCCTTTTGGAGAGCATATGGTTTGATTCTGATACTGAAGTTCGGTATCCGACCTGTGACTGGGCGTCCCATCGTCTTTGCGTTCATGTATAAATTATACCTATGGTATTACCAAAAGTCAAAGTAGATAGGACACTCAAGCGTTTACGATAAATCTATGTCATATGATTAACAAAATTATGCGTTTGTTCGAGTGTGCATGTTGCTAGTGTTGTTACAATACAATTGCGCGTGTTGGCAACACATGGGTGGGGGGTGCTAACTAAGTGCGGTTTTGGGTCAATCCGGTACTCTTTGGATAATAACCCTGCTAGCAGTATAATTAGATGTCCGCGATTGAAATAAATGTGAGAATGCGAATGTTGATCTGTGGTTAAGTAAATGGCCATACCTACAAAAGATCAAAGAATATTGTTTTCAAAGTCAGGAAATCGTTGTGCTTTTACGGACTGCCGACGCGTTCTCACTGCAGCGGCTAGCTCAGCAGACGCACCGGTCATGTTAGGAGAAGTTGCTCATATCATCGCCGAGCGGATTGACGGCCCTCGCGGAGATCATTCCCTTTCAATCGATAGTCGGAACCAGTATGAAAATCTAATTCTGCTTTGCAACATACATCATCAGCTCATTGATTCCCAAACTCACACTTATACTGTCGAAAAAATTCACGCAATGAAAGATGCTCACGAAAAGTGGGTTGAGCAAAGCCTTGGGAAGTTGAGCTCCATTTCCAATGAGCAATTGCCTGTCATCACCGAAACTGTTTACAGTACTCTTCTTCCGGTGGAACGTTTACCTCGATATATTTATGGGGTTCCTTGTGAATTTACAAAGGAAAGCGACATACAATCCAAAATGCATCGTGCCATCAATTTTGAGATGGCTCCTTTTATCATTAGGAATAAAATGCTTTTTTCATTTCAGAACATGAATAGGGTGGGAAACCCCTTCGAGGATTTAGTGCCAGGACGATCTGCCGAAAGATTTCTTTGTAATGAATGGTGGGATGACCCTGACCGAATGAAATGGTTTGTTCAACTGATGAATCGGTCATTGAATAAGCTTACTGGGCGGCATCACCCCGCCGGTAGCGCTGCATGCCGTCATCGCGGCCAGCATTG
>CAZPAL010000047.1:0-9146 GCA_964584525.1 uncultured Dehalococcoidales bacterium
CCGCATCACGCAGGGCGAAGCCAACCAGCTGCTGAACGCCTGGGACGCGGCGCATCCCGAATGGCAACCCCCTACTACCACCAGAACCTAGAACCGTGTAGTATCGGAACGTCGTAATACAGGCCGCGACCACAGGGCGCGCGGCCTGTATTATTTAGCCGGTCCCGGGTTTATAATAGGCAGCACCAATATGGAAACTATCTGCGTCGTTGACGACGAACCCAACATCATCGAACTGGCGCGGCTCTACCTGGAGCGCGAAGGCTTCCGCGTCATCAGCGCCGGCCGGGGGGCCGAAGGCCTGGCCCTGATCGCCTCCAGCAATCCAGCCCTGGTCATCCTGGATATCATGCTGCCGGATATAGACGGCCTGGAAGTGCTGAAAAGGCTGCGCCGGCTGGGGCGCACACCGGTCCTGATGCTCTCCGCCCGCCGGGAGGACATCGACAAAATCCTGGGATTGGAACTGGGCGCCGACGATTACCTGACCAAGCCTTTTAACCCCTATGAGCTGCTGGCGCGGGTCAAAGCCATACTGCGCCGCTGCGCCGCTACGGCGCCTAATCAAACGCTCGAACTGGGCCGACTCAGCATTGATACCGCCGGTCACGAGGTGAAGATAGGGGATATGCCGGTCGAACTGCGCGCCAGGGAATTTGCTCTGCTGCTGGCGCTGGCCGAGCAGCCCGGGGTGGTCTTCAGCCGTGAAAAACTCTTGAACCAGGTCTGGGGTTACGATTATTACGGCGACACGCGCACGGTGGACGTGCATATCAACCACCTGCGTGCCAAACTTGAAAACTCGGGGATTGAAATCGAAACGCTGCGCGGCACCGGATACAAACTGACGCTCGAAGAGGCCGGGCGTTGAGCCTCAAGGTCAGGCTGTTCGCCACCTACGCTCTGGTGGTGGCGGTTACCCTCACCATCGCCGCGCTGGGCAGCGGGTTTTTGCTGCGTGATTACGCTGGCAGCCTGGCGCTCAAGAGCCTGGAGGACACGGCACGGCCCATCAGCGTGCAGCTGGTGAACCTGGTGCGGGGGGAGGCCTCGCTGCTGGAGGTGGTCGCCACCCTTCAAGAACAGGCTGACGGCAACGGGGTGCACATCCTGTTCCTGGATGACGCCGGCGCCGTCATCCACCAGGTCATCCCGGACGGCGCCGCCGCGCTCAGTATCGTTCCCGGAAGCCTGCCCCGCGACAGCAGCCGGGTGGTGCGCGGCCAGTATGCGCCCGATGAGGGCCGGGGGTTGCTCTATGTCGTCTTCCCGCTGGCCAGGGCTCCGCGCGGCATCGTGCGGGCTGAGGCGCTGGCGCTGGTCATCCCGGCTCCCGGGGTGGGGGCGGCCATCGGCGGGTTGCTCAGGCCGTTTGTCCTCTCGGGCTCCGTCGCCCTGCTGGGTTCGCTGCTGCTGGCCTGGTGGCTGTCCCGCTCGGTATCCGGCCCGGTGGCCGGGGTCATCAAGGCCGCCGACCGCATCGCCGGCGGCGATTACGCCTACCGTATCGGCTCATCTTCGGGAGGTGAAATCGGCAAACTGGCCGAGAGCTTCGACCGCATGGCTTCCGAGGTTGAAGCGGCCAGATTGAAACTGCGTCATTTCGTGGCTGACGTATCGCACGAACTGAAAAGCCCGCTCACCACCATCCAGGGATTCTCACAGGCCCTGGCCGACGGTACGGCCTCCGACACCGCCACCCGCGAAAAAGCCGTGCGCATCATCGGGGAAGAGGCGCGGCGCATGCGCCGCCAGGTGGACGAACTGCTTGACCTGTCGCGATTTCAGTCCGGCCGCATGAAAATGGCGCTGGAGAAAATCGACCTGGGCGAAGTGCTCAGGCACTCCTGCGAGCTCTTCGAACCCTCAGCCGCCGACAAATCCGTTACCATCAAACTCAGCGTTGCCTCCGGGCTTTGGCTGATGGGCGACGCCGCCCGGCTGGAACAGGTTATCGTCAACCTGCTGGATAACGCCGTCAAGAACGCGCCTCCCTTTTCCGAAATCACCCTGACCGCCGCGCGCCGCGGAGAAAAGCTCGAGGCGTCCGTCGCCGACGAAGGCCCGGGCATCCACCCCGAGCACCTGAAGTCCGTCTTCGAACGCTTCTACCAGGTCACGGGGGTCAGAACCGGTGTCGGGTTAGGCCTGGCCATCAGCCGCGAGATAGTGCTGGCGCACGGCGGGGAAATCTGCGCCCGCAGCGAACCGGGAGCCGGGGCCTGTTTCACTGTCAGCTTGCCGGCCTTGAACCCGTAGGCCGTCCCGTTCAGAATGACCGCCGCGCGCCGCCTGTGGTATCTTATTCTCAGGGGTAGCTTAAGCGTCGGGAGGTGTCTATGGCCAGAGCTTTCTGGAAAGGCGTTATCAGTTTCGGCCTGGTGGCCATACCGGTCAAGATGTATGTCGGCACCGAGAGCAAAACCCTCAGTTTCCGCCTGCTGCACAAAAAGTGTCTCACCCGCCCCAGGCAGGTGCTGCACTGCGAAACGGACGACGAATACTTCAGCCTCAAGGACAGCGTGCGCGGCTATGAGGTGGCCAAAGACCAGTATATAGTGCTGAACGACAGCGACCTGGAAAAAGTGCCCGTCAGGACCGCCCATACCATCGACATCCACAATTTTGTCGATGCCCGGGAAATAGACCCGCTCTATTACTACGGTCTGCATTACCTGGAACCGGAAAAGTTGGGAGTCAAGCCCTTTCAGCTGCTCAAGGCGGCGCTGGAAAAAACAGGCCGGGTTGGCATCGGCAAGGTCACCTTCCAGCGCCGGGAACACCTGGTCTGCCTGCGGCCGCTGGGCGACATCATCGCCCTGCACACTATCCGCTATCAGAGCGAGGTTCTGCCCCACAGCGAGATTGACCCTCCCAAAACCGAAATCGCCGCCTCCGAACTGGAAATGGCCGTTTCACTGGTAAAGGCCATGGCCGGCAGCTTCAAACCGGGTGAATACAAGGACGAATACCGCGAGGCGCTGAAGAAAGTGGTGCAGGCCAAGGTCAAAGGCGTGCGCATCGCCGCCCCGCCCGCCCCCAAAGCCGAAATGGGGGACCTGATGGAGTCTCTGCGCGCGAGCATCGAGGCGGCCAGGAAAGAACCCGCCCTCAAGCGCTGAAACCGGTGGAGGATTGGGGGAAAGATGCCAGAGGAGCTTAAAAAATACAGGCAGAAGAGAGATTTCTCCCAGACCCCCGAACCGCCCCCCGGCAGGGATGCGGGCGAAGGCCCGCTGGCTTTCGTGGTGCACAAGCACCGCGCCCAGGCGCTGCACTACGACCTGCGCCTGGAGTTCGACGGGGGGCTGAAATCCTGGGCCGTGCCCAAGGGGCCCTCGCTCGACCCGGCCGTCAAGCGCCTGGCGGTGATGGTGGAAGACCACCCGCTGGACTATGCCGCCTTCGAGGGCAACATCCCCGTCGGCGAATACGGCGCCGGGGAAGTTATTGTCTGGGATAACGGCACCTATTCCCCTGACGAAGGCGGGAAATATCTCTTCAATGACCGGGCTGCCGCCCAGGCGGAGATGCGCGCCGGTCTGGCCGCTGGCAAGCTCTCGTTCTATCTGCGCGGCGGCAAGCTCAGGGGCTCGTGGACGCTGGTTAAAATCCAGCGCGGCCCCAAAGAGTGGCTGCTTATCAAGCACGCCGACGAATTTGCCGGCACTACCGATGTTCTGGAGCTTGAACGCTCGGTAGCTTCCGGGCGCAGCATCCCCGAAGTGCGCGAAAACAAGCCACCGGTCAGCGGTGCCCCTCAGGAGCTCAACCCGTCCTTGTTGCCTGGGGCCAAAAAGGCCGCCTTCCCGCGCGCCGCCCGGCCCATGCTGGCCAGCCTGGCTGAAGGGCCTTTTTCCCACCCGGACTGGTTTTACGAGCCCAAACTGGACGGTTACCGCATCCTGGCCGGCCTGCGCGGCGGCGAAGTGTCGCTCAGCTCACGGGGCGGCGGCGATGTCACCCCCCGTTATGCGGCGCTGGCTCCCTCCCTCAGCCGCCAGCCGGCCTCCGAGGTCCTGCTGGACGGCGAGATAATCGCGCTGGACGAGCAGGGCCGCCCCTGTTTCGCGTGCCTGCAGAATTACCTCAAATCCGCCGCGCAGCCCCCCGCGCCGCTCATCTATTACGTTTTCGATATTCTCTACCTGGACGGCTACGACCTGCGCGGCTCGACGCTGGCTTTCCGCCGCCCGCTGCTGGAGGCCGTCCTCAGGCCGGACGCGCACGTCAGGCTTACCGACAGCTTTGACGGGGACGGCCGGGCGGTCTTCGATGCAGCGGTGAAAAACGGGCTGGAAGGGGTGGTGGCCAAACGCAAGGACAGCCTTTACGCATCGGGTAAACGCTCCCGTGACTGGCTGAAGGTCAAATCCAACCTGTCCGAAGAGTTCGTTATCGGGGGCTACAGCCTGGGGGAGGGCGGCCGGGCGCGGAGCTTCAGTTCGCTGCTGCTGGGCTATTACGATGACCAGGAAAACCTGGTCTATGCCGGCAACGTGGGCAACGGGTTTGCCGAAAAAGACCTGGCTGAAATGAAAAAGCGCCTCGACAGCCTGCGCGCCGTCGGGAGCCCCTTCAAGGATATACCCTCCGCCAGCGACCCCGCCGCCTGGGTGCGGCCGGAACTGGTGGCCGAGGTCAAGTTCAGCGAATGGACGCAGGAGGGCCGGCTGCGCCACCCGGTATTCATGCGCCTGCGAGAGGACAAACCGCCCGCCGAAGTGCGCCGCTTTCAGCCGGTGGTGGTGGCGTCCGACCCGTTGCCTGCCGCGCACCGCAGGGCGCTTCCCGCCGCAGCCGGCACCCCCCGCATGCGCGCCCCGTCGGGCAAGCCGAAACCTCAGGATAGCGGGTCCATCGGGCAGGTCCGCTCGCAGCTTGATAATTCCCGCGAAAACTTGACTATCGAGGTGGAAGGCAGCCAGGTTAAACTTACCAACCTGGGCAAGCCGCTGTGGCCGGCCGCTGACGGCCGCCCGGCCGTCAGCAAGCGTGAGCTGCTGCTCTATCTGACCGGGGTCTCGCCCTATATTCTGCCCCACCTCAAAGACCGGCCGCTGACCCTCAGCCGCTATCCCGACGGCATCCAGGGCGAGCAATTCTGGCAAAAACACTGGGCTCATCCCGTGCCTGAATTTATGACCCGAGTAGATATCAGCGAAGCCGAAGGCACAGTCAGGGAGTACCTGGTGTGCGACAACCTGGCCTCGCTCATCTGGCTGGGGCAGGCGGCCAACCTTGAGTTCCACAGCTGGTTTTCACGCACCGCGGCTGCGCCCGACATGCCCGAAGGCCGGAGCATCGACCACTACCTGGATTATCCGGATTTCATCATCTTCGACCTTGACCCCTATACCTATTCAGGCAAGGAGGCGGCCGGGGCCGAGCCCGAGCTCAACCGCGCCGGATTCGCCCAGGGGGCCGTGACGGCGCTGCGGCTGAAAGAAGTGCTGGACAAGCTCCACCTGCAGGCGTTTATAAAAACCTCCGGCAAGACCGGCATCCACGTGCATGTGCCTGTGAGGCGCAGCCTGGATTACAAGGCGGTGCGCGGTGTGGCTGAAACCATCGGCAAATACCTGGCCGGCAAGTACCCGGACGACATCACTACCGAGTGGGCACAGGAGAAACGCCGGGGCAAGGTATTCGTGGACTACGGCCAGAATGTGCGCGGCAAGACACTGGCCTGCGCCTATTCGCCCCGCCCCGCCCCTCACGCCGCCGTCTCCACCCCGCTCGAATGGAGCGAACTGGGCAAGGTTTACCCTACCGATTTCACCATGCTGACCCTGCCGGCCAGGCTCGAAAAGAAGGGGGACATCTGGGCCGGCATCCTCTCGGCCAAGCAGGACCTGGCCAGCCTGCCGTCGCTGTTCCCGGAGTGAAAATCCGGGCGTTAACCGCCTCTTTTCCCGCTTTTTATCATTTATTTTACAAATTCAGGCTGGATTACACGATTTTGTTAGATTTTACGAGTAAAATCCGTATTAAGCTGCGCGAGCGGTATTTTCGAGACGGAGGGGAAAATGGATATATTACTGGTCATCGGGATTATCCTGCTTATTCTGTGGGCCCTGGGATTGTTCGCCTTTAGCCTGGGAAGTCTGGTCAATATCGCCCTGGTGCTGGCGGTCATACTGATAATCATTTGGCTGCTCAAGCGGATTTTCCACCTTTTTTAAACTTGATTCTTCTTCTGTCTGGGGATTTTAAGCCGGCCTCCTGGTTTATCTCCCGCAAAGGAGGGGGCAGGAAAACCTGCCCCCTCTTGTTTTTCCCCGCTGACCTCAATAGCCAGCACAAGCTGGTTTATGCCCGTTTCGCTATTGGGGAATTGCCACTTCCTTCTCGATTCATAGGCAGCAACATCCAGAGTGTCTTTAGATACGTCTACCCCAATATGATTCTCTCCCATCTGTTTTCCTCCTCTTGGCCCGGTCTTACATGATACGGTCTCGCTTCGAGGGCGGACCTAACAACTGTTCGGGCTCTCTTATTTTTGGGTGAGGCGACCATGCTGGAGTTCGGCCTTATTAGGCCCAGAATGACTCGATCTGTCTCACCCTTCGACTAATCTATCACATTATTAAGATATAAGAATGAAACATGGGACGCCCCGCTTGGACTCCCCTGTATTTTGGCTATTTGACACAGGGTTTATAATTCTTCTAGAATGACTCTCCAGAGTAAGACGACGCAAATTTATGATAAACAACCGGGGAAGCCTTTGAAGGCTTCCTTCGTTTTTCTCCCGGCTGGAGGGGAAATCAGATGACGGCCCCGGCGCTCTTCAGCGCAGGCTGCGGCCTGCTGCTCGTGGCCGGTCTGCTGCCGCTGGCAGCCATGTACCGGCCGGCGCTCTTTAGCCGGCGTCTCTCCCAGTGGCTGCTCATCGGCGGGCTGGGCTGCGCGCTGGGGGCGGCCCTCATGCAGCTTGCCGGCTTCGCAGAGGTCAAATTCAGTTTATACACCCTCGCCCCCGGCCTGATCCTGGACTGCCGGCTGGACCGCCTCTCCTCCTTTTTCAGCGCCCTCATCGCCGCGGTGGGCATCTGTTGCGCCGTTTATTCCATGGGCTATATAGAACACGGCCTCTCTCCGCGCAGGCGCCAGCTGCTGGTTTCCCTGACCGCTTTTTTTGTGCTGATGATGCTACTGGTGGTGACTTCGGCCAACCTGTTCGCTTTCATATTCTTCTGGGAGGCCATGTCCATCGCCTCCTTCCTGCTGGTGATGTTCGAGCATGAAAAAGCAGAAACCCAGCGCGCCGGGCTTTTCTATTTCACCATGACTCAGCTCAGCACGCTTTTCCTGCTGCTGGCTTTTTTCAGCATCTATCGAATCAGCGGCTCGTTGGAAATCCAGGCTGTGACCGGCATAGCCCCCGCAGCCAAAAACCTGATATTTGCCGCCCTTTTCGTTGGGTTCGCCGTCAAGGCCGGCCTGATTCCTTTCCACAAGTGGCTGCCCTATGCCCACTCCGCTGCCCCTTCCCATATCTCGGCGCTCATGTCCGGCGTCATGCTCAAGGTGGCCATCTACGGCATGGTGCGTTTTCTGCTGGAAGTGCTGCAGCCGGAATTGTGGTGGGGTATCTTGCTGCTCCTTTTCGGCATGCTTTCGGCAGTGCTGGGCGTCATCTACGCCCTCAAAGAGCATGACCTTAAAAGACTGCTGGCTTACCACAGTATTGAAAACATCGGCATCATCGTTATCGGCCTGGCCCTGTATATAATTTTTGACTCTTACAGCCTGGTGACCGCCTCTCAACTGGCGCTGGCCGGCGCCCTCTTTCACAGCTTCAACCACGCCCTTTTCAAAAGCCTCCTCTTTTTGACTGCCGGTACAGTGGTGAGCGCCGCCGGCAGCCGCAACATTGAGGCCATGGGCGGGCTGGCCCGGGTTATGCCGGCCACGGCGGTGCTTTTTCTCATCGGCGCCTGCGCCATCTCAGCGCTGCCGCCGCTCAACGGCTTTGCCAGCGAGGTCATGATTTTCCAGGCCTTCCTCAGCTCTTTCAGCCTGGATAACCCGGCGGTCGCGGTGCTGCTCCTCGCCGGGCTGGCAGCCTTTGCCCTCATGAGCGCCCTGGCCGCCGCCTGCTTCGTCAAGGCCTTCGGAATCGTTTTCCTGGCCCGGCCGCGTTCGGAAGCCGCCGCCGTCGCGCGCGAGGCCCCCCTGTCCATGCTCATCGGCCCTGGCCTCCTGGCCGTGGCCTGCGTGGCGCTGGGAGTTTTTTCGCGCCAGATTATCAGCCGGGCAGTGCCCGGCCTGCCGTTGATAGACCTGCTGCCGGTGGGCGTGGTGCTGCTGGTGCTGACAGCCCTCTCGGCGCTCATGCTGCGCCTGCTGCGCGCGCCGGTCAGGCTTACCCCCACCTGGGGCTGCGGCCAGCCGTCCCAGACCAGCCGCATGGAATACACCGCCAGCGGCTTTTCAGAGCCGGTAGTCACCATCTTCCGCACAGTCTTCCGCACGCGTAAGGTATCGAAGCGGGAGTTTCACGACGCCGCCGAAAGCCTTCCCAGCCGCTCCGCCGGCGCGCTGGTGACGCTCAAGTTTTTCGAAGAACGCATCTATCTGCCCGTGGCGCGCCTGGTGATGAGCGTGGCCCGCTATGTCTCGGGGCGGCATAACGCCGACCTGGACACCCTTATCCTTTACTCCTTCCTGGCCATCGTGCTGGTCATCCTGGGGCTGGGGTGGTGGCTATGAGCCTCTCCGCTGTGCTTTATTTCATCCTGGACCCCATTTTCGTACTTTTGCTTTCACCGTTTCTGGTGGGGCTGGTTAAAAAGGTCAAAGCGCTGTGCCAGGGGCGGGCCGGCCCGCCCCTTCTGCAGCCCTATTACCAACTGGCCAGGCTTTTCAAAAAGGAAATCCTGTATTCGCCGGACGCGTCCTTCATCACGCGCCTCGCCCCTTATCTCAACCTGTCCTTTTTGCTGGCCGCCGCCGTGCTGGTGCCGGTGCTTTACCTGCCGGACGATTCGATGGCCTTCGGTAATATCATTCTTTTCATCTACCTGATGGTTTCGGCGCGCTTCTTCATGGCGCTTGGCGGGCTGGATGCCGGCAGCACCTTCGGCGGTATGGGCAGTTCGCGCGAGATGACGGTGGCGGCCATCATCGAACCGGTCATC
>CAZPAL010000048.1:0-9073 GCA_964584525.1 uncultured Dehalococcoidales bacterium
AAAGCCAGGCGGTGAACCTCATTTTTGACATGCAGAACGAATACGGCTGGGCTGGCACCTACGAGGGCGGCAGCGGCAAGGTCAAGGGGCTCAAGCAGCTTTTCCCCTCCAGGGTGGCTATTTTCGCCCTGGACGAGCAGCACGCCCGGCTGCGGCGCATGGCCCCGGATTTTATCGTCAAAATAGGCCTGGATGAAATCGAGCCGGAGGACATCTCCATACTACGCCAGACGCTGCTGCTCACCGACGCCGCTGTGGAGGCCGTCTTCACATTGCACCGCCGTTTCGGCAAGGACTGGATAGAGCACACGCTCTCCATCGGCAACGATGAAGAGGCCGCCGCGCTGCTGAAGGCGCTCAGCATCCATGAATCCACCTTCGACAATCTCAGGCGCGGGCTAAATTCCATCACGAAGCTGCCCTTCATCCAGAAAAAAGTGGAGCGGCGCGCGGTGGAGGAAATCCTGGCATACCTGGAAAAGGGGCTGCACGTGGTGCTGGAGTTCGGCAGCTACCGCAACCTGACCGCCTACATACTGGTGGCCAACATGCTGGCGCGGCGCATCTACTCCAGCTACCAGTACAAGATGGAGAAGGCGCTGGCCAGCGACGGGGCTAAACCCAAGCCGCTGGTCATCACTATCGAGGAAGCCCACAAGTTTTTGAACGACGAAATCGCCGGGCAGACCATCTTCGGCACCATCGCCCGCGAGATGCGCAAATACAACGTCACCCTGCTGGTAATTGACCAGCGCCCGTCCGGCATCCAGGACGAGGTCATGTCCCAGCTAGGCACCAAGGTCATTTTCCTGATGGACAACGAGCGGGACATCGACAGCGTGCTTTCAGGCGTTTCAGGCAAAACCCAGCTCAAGGGCGTGCTGGCCAAGCTGGCCGCCAAGCAGCAAGCCCTCATCCTGGGGCACGCCGTGCCCATGCCGGTGGCTTTCAGGCCCAGCGAATACGGTTCCAGGGAATCCTACCAGGCCTTCCAGCAACCGGCGCCCGGGGAGGTTACAGACAGGGACATCGAAGAGCTATGGAAGTAAAAAACCATAACCGCGGGTTTCAGTACATGGAGCTGGCCGGCACTAAAGTGAGGCTGCGCCCCACCACCGCCGAAGACGCCGCCACCGCTTTCCCGCTGATACACCGGCGGGAACCCATCCTGCGCTGGTTAATCTGGGGCGGGCCCGGCACCCGGCAGGAACTGGCGGTGACTTATGCCTGGCTCTGGCCGCGGGAGATGCGCCAGGGCCTCTCCTACGCCTTTGCCATCGAAGAGTTGGAGCGGCCGGGGATGATAGGATGTATTGATGCGCGCGTCAAGGACGACCCCCGGGAGTTCGAGGCCGGCTACTGGCTGGGGGAGCAGTACTGGGGGCGCGGTTATGTCAGCGAAGCGCTGGGGCTGATATGCTACCTCTGCTTCCAGCATCTGGGGGCGGAGGTCATCCATATCAGCGCCTTTACCGGCAACGATGCCAGCCGCCGCGTCCAGGCCAAAAACGGGTTTGTTTACGAGGGCACGTTGCGGCGCATGATTGCCAAGAACGGGCGCTGGATAGACCTCTGGCATTCCAGCCTGCTGCGTGAAGAATGGGAAAAGCAGCGCACCGTACCCACTTTCGAAAAACTGGTCCCGCTGGCTCCCAAAAGCGGCCTGGCGGGCTGGCTGAGCAGTTTGAAGGAGCGTGCCCATGGCTAAACGGAAAAAAGTGGGGTTAGCGCTGGGCGGCGGCGCCGCCCGTGGACTGGCGCATATCGGCGTGCTTGAGGTGCTGGAGAAAGAAGGCATCCCGGTGGACATGATAGCCGGCACCAGCGCCGGGGCACTGGTGGGCGCGCTGGCTCTCTCGGGCCGCAGCGCACGGGAGTTGAGGGAGTTGGTGCTGAGCTTCGATTGGACGCGCCGGGCAAACCTTATTGACGTTTCCCTGTCGCGCACCGGACTGCTGGCGGGCCGCAAGATAACCGGCGCACTGGAAGGCTTCATGGGAGGAGACCTCAAGTTCAGCGAGTTGACCAGGCCATTTGCCTGCGTGGCCTGCGACGTCAACACCGGCGAAGAAGTAGTGATGACCAGGGGCTCGGTGCTGGAGGCGGTGCGCGCCAGCATCTCCATACCAGTGGTTTTCACTGCGGTAAAACGGGACGGGCGTTACCTGGTGGACGGGGGGCTGGTTAACCAGGTCCCGGTGAACGTGGTCAGGGCGCTGGGAGCCGACGTGGTGATTGCCGTCAACGTGGTGCCGCGCCGCTTCCATAAGATAAGGCACAAACTGCTGGAGATGGAGGCTAACTCCGCCGTCCAGGACCTGCCCAGGCCAAGCCTGCTGGGGGTGATGCTGAACACGTTGGATATCGTGAGCTCATGCCACGTCGAGGCCAGCCTGGCAGGGGCGGATTATGTCATAGAACCCGATACGCTGGCTATCGGCCCGGCCGATTTTCAGAAAGCCGCCAAGTGCGTACTGTGCGGGGAACTGGCAGCCGCCGACGCCGTGGCCGGCATACGCCGCATGCTGGCGGCGTAAATTGCCGGGTGAGCCTCGCTTGCTCTATAATGGAGGTTCACCTGGGGCTGTAGCTCAGCTGGGAGAGCATCTGATTTGCATTCAGAGGGTCAGGGGTTCGAATCCCCTCAGCTCCATTAAATTCCCTACCCTATTCTACTCCCAAAATCAATATTTTACCGGAGGATCTTAGCCGCCTATGAAAATATCCTTCACTTAAACTGCCTGGGCAAATACAACCGGAGGTGACCAATGGGAATAAAACTGACCAGCGTATTCGTGAACGAACAAGAGAAAGCCCTCCGGTTCTATGCCGGAACCGCAGGCACCTACCAGCAGGCTATTCTCAAACAAGGGATACCTGCCGCCTCCTTTTTGGTCGATAACGTCCAAAAAGAGTACGGCCAGCTCAAGAAAGCAGGGGTTGTTTTCAAATATGGACCGGCTGAAGCAGGCTCGGCTACCATTGCGATTTTTGAAGATACCTGCGGTAATCTCATCCAGATAAGCCAGGTAGCGGGTTTTTGAAAGTAGTATAATCGCCGCTAACTTTGCGGTGCAGAAGAAGGAGGAAATTACTACGTGAAAAAGGCAGCAGCGTTATTCCTTGGCGGCGCACTAATCATGGGGGTTTCTTCTGTTGGTTGTGATATCAGCAACGTCAGGCTCAAAACCAGTTCATCGAGCGACGTGATTAAAGTAACGGTCAATGCAGGTGCAACGATATCTTTTCTTGATCCTGGTGTTAACATACCCAATTTGTCCGGCATGCAGGTTCGTTTTGATTACGACAAGACTGATAAATCATCCACCCTCTACAGAACGACACTGGAATCCGGCCTTACAGGTGACGCGATAGTCGGATTTGACCTGCGTCCGGGCGAAACCATAACCGTGAAAGCAAAAAGTACTGCCGACGTCAGCTTTCAGGGGGACACGGTTCCGGGAAGGACCTGGTGGTTCAGAGAAGAGCAGCGAACCATAGATTACGAGACTATCAAAGCTCAATCAGGCGAACGGAGAACGTACACATGGTTAGTTCGTTTCACCCCTGTGCTTGGTAATGCCCAGCTCACAGCGGTAGCACCCTAATCGGGTAGCCATCCGCCGGCAGGCTGACCCTTCGCGTACCCAGTAATTCTATCGAATGACCCTTCCGGGCTAGTCAATAGTCCTCCATAAAGAGAAAAATATGTCGCTGAAGGATAGGATTAACCGGCTTAAAGCCGAAACCTACACACTGTATTTGGCCTACCGGAATCCAAGGGTTCCCTGGTATGCTAAAGTGTTTCTAGCCGTAGTCCTCGCCTACGCATTGAGCCCCATTGACCTGGTTCCGGACTTCATACCGGTCATCGGATACCTGGACGATTTGGTAATCGTTCCTGCAGGCGTTTTTCTGGCTCTGAAGATGATTCCCAGAGATGTAATAGCGGAGTGCCGCGAAAAAGCCAGGACGGAACCCATGGAAAGCAGGTTAAAATGGATTGCGGCGATTGTAATTAGTTTGCTCTGGGCGCTCGTAATTTATTGGATGTTTGCACTATTATGGGGCCTGTTAGCGAAATGAGCATAATTTTACAAACCGAGTGCGGCTGGAAGCCCTTTTCTGTACAATGGAGTACCATGAGAGTTGAGAGAAACAACCCCAGACGGGTATACTACAACTTCTTGGATTGGCTGCGCACAGGTTTGAACTTTATCTGGGCCTTGGCCCTCGTCCTTGGATATTTGTACTATCTTTTGACCACCGAAGAGGTGTAGAACAGAAGATTAATTACGCCCCCGGTTCTACCTGGCGCACGCCTGCGCTGAACACGCTGGTGGGGGTTGTGGCGGGAAACTCGGTTACCTTTTGCAGGGTGTCTGCGTCATAAACCACCACTTTGTTATCGTTCCAGCAGCTTACATAGACATATTTGCCGTCAGGAGTGAACTCCGGGTGAATGGAACGCTGGCCGGGCTGGAGCGTTTCCACCACTTTCAGCGTTTCCCGGTCAAAGACCACGATATTATCCCAGCAGTCACCGCTGGCCGAGCAATCCACCCACACATAGCGGCTATCGGGGTGCGAGCGGATAAACATTCCCGGGCCGGGGGTTGGAATGGTTTTCACCACCTCCCAGGTGGCGGTGTCCCATATCGTTACCAGTCCCTGCCCGATGGCCGGGGTTGCTGCCAGAATCCGCCCCTGGCTTTCGAAGACCGCCCCGGGGCCCGGGTGCGGCTGGGTGCCGGCGGGAATCGTCTTGACTATGGTCAGTTCCTTGAGGTCAATCACCACTATGGTGCCGTCCGCCTGGGAAGCTACCTGAAAATAGCGCCCGTCCGGGGTCAGGAAGCCGTCGTGCAGTATATTGCCGACGTCGGCGATTTGCTTGACTACCGGGAAACCCTCTCTGGAGTAATCGACTATCCAGACCTGGCCCGCTTCTTTCAGGGCAAACTCGAAGTAAGGGCCGACGGGCGTGGAAAGGACTGCGGCGACCCTCGAGTTGACCATCTGTCCAGATGGGTCTATGCCGAAGGTTTCGATTATCTTCAGCGGTTGGAGGGTTTCCGCATCCAGGATGACGGTCGTATTGGGAATGTAATTTCCCACCATGACGTATTTTCCATCGGTGGAGACGGCGGTGCCCCGGGAGTCCAGCCCGACACGGATTTTTCCCACCACCTGGAGGCCGTAAAGGTCAACTTTAATCAGCCAGCCGTTGCGGGCAATGGCAAACAGCCACCTGTCGCTGACCGCCTTCGGGGTAAAGGTGGGGGCGTGGATGGCGTAACCGGCGTCGATGTTCCCGACCACCGTGTGCGAAGCGCTGTCAACGAACAGCAGGCGTCCAATCTCACGCTCTATCACCACCATCAGGTCTTCGACTCTGCCGCCCCAAGTGGGCGCTAAGGGTAACTGGTCGGTAGGAGTCACCTTCACGCAGTTGCCGCACATGTCGTCGATTCCCCAGGTGAGGGCGGATTCCTCAACCGGTGATAGTATGTAACCAATCAATTCGTCCATCTGCTGACCGGTGAGGGTGCCTTCCCACGGAGGCATGGCTGTGCCCGGGCGGCCTTCGCTGATGACATTTTTCAGTAACCCCGTTTCGATGTCGGCCAGTCTCTGGGGGACAAGGGCAGGCCCCGTGCCGCCCTGGCGTTCCACGCCGTGGCAACCGCTGCATTTATCCCAGTAGAGAAAGGCGGTAGGCCCGGTTCCGGCTATCTCAGGCGGGGTTTGTCCCCTGGAAACATAGGCCACGATGGCATAGAGCTCGTCCGCGCTGAATGTGTTTGAAAAGCCAGGCATGCCGCCGTATCCCCAGGTAATCACCTCGGTCACAAATTGCGACGGCAGGCCCAACCCGGAGATGTCACCGGGAGCGTCGCACTGGGTTTTGTGACACGAGAGACACATGGTTTCGTAAAGTTCCTTACCATCCGGGGCTTTGGCTGCCTGGGGAATGGGCTCGGAAGTTTGCCGGGTGGTTACCGAAGACTTGGAAGTAGCTAACGCAGTCTGAGAGGTGTTTAACTCAGTCTGTGATGTAGTTAAGGTAGATTTTGAGGTACCTGGCGAACATGAATTTATCAGCAAAGCCGCCAGTGAAAGCGCCACCAGCAATGACAGGACATTAAACAGACGCCTGGTTCTCATTGATCGAACCCCTTATCAGAGTCGAAGAGAGAGTCTGTTTTCTATTGTATGCCATATGTCAATTGTTGTAAACTTCTGTAAATCCTCAGGCAGGGTTTAGGGGTTCCCTGGCTATCCCCGTTTTCTGGCATACAGGAAAAACATCAACCAGGCAAAGGCTGCGATGAACATCGCGCGCTGCCAGACCCCCGCCAGGTCCGGGACATTGAAGATAAGCAGCGAGAGAAGGATTGCCAGCACCCCCACCCCCGCCGCCGCCAACCTTCTTGTGCCGATTGTTTCGATGAATGCCGCAGATATGGCGAAAAAGCTGAATGAGAAGCCGGTTACGGTAGCCAGTACGGAGTGCACACTGTCTTCCCATGCGCTATAGGCAACGCCCTCTACGATTGGCGCGTGTTGAAAAAATGCGGTCAGGAAAAGAGAGGCTCCGAACACCGCTAACAATATCCTGTGCAGCCAGAAACCGGGCAGGCGCGGACAGCCGTCGGCCACCACCACTATGCCCAACAGCGCAAAGACAGCGTTCATCACCCAGGCATGGGGAGCGCCCTGCGCGCCTAAATGACTGGTGGTGTTTCGCAGTATCGAATATTCCTCCACGCTGAAGAAGGGCAGGATGAACATCACCAGCAGCATTAAAACGTAGGTTGCCGGAAGCAGGCTGCAACTCAGTAGCCCTGTCATGTTTTTGGGTAATTGCCTGTCTGCCCATGTCTGCACCTAATCCAGCCCCAGCCCGTAACTTCTCAGTTTGGCGCGCATCTTTTTGCCGTCCCCCACCAGCCTGTCCATCTCGGCCCAGAAATCCCGGCTGTGGTTTTTAATCCGGGTATGCACCAGCTCGTGCAGGATGACATAGTCAATCAGCTCATCGGGCAGGCGGATGAGGCTGATGTTCAGGCTGATATTGTTGTCGCTTGAACAGCTTCCCCACCTTGTTTTCTGGTTACGCATGAAGAACCGGCGGTAACGGAACCTGTGCCTGGCGGCCAGGCCTTTCAGCCTTTCCGACAGCATCGCCCTGCATTTGCCCTTATCGATGGGAGCTGCAGCGCCGCGGCTCTGGTTGTATTTTTCTTCGTGCAATTTTATCTTGTGGAGGTATTTTTCAATCCAGGCGCTCTTGCTGCGCACGAACTCTTCCGCTTCTTTAAAGGTCGAACTGCGGGGAACCGCCACCCGCACTCCCCGGAAGGGTTTGATGGTGATGCTCAGGCGTTTAGCCCGGCTGCTTCTCTGGAAGAAAACCGGGCCGACGCCGTCAATCTCGATAATCCCGTCAGCGGGCAATGCCCGACCCCGCCTTCTCCAGCACGCGCCGCGCCCGCAACGTCACCCTTTTGTCTGGCTGCTGGTTGGCGCCGAAATCCAGCCAGGTTTTACCGGTATTGCTGTATTCCATCGGCTCGCGCCCTTGCCGGTACTGTTTGCCCTGGATGAGTTCCAGCGCGTTTGCCAGACGGGGGTCACGGGCGTAACCCGGCCCCGCCAGCGCCTCGCAGAGAACGCCCTGCAGGCAATCCGCGCTGCCGGAGGGCGCCCCGTTGGTGGAAAACTGCCCGCCCCCGGCCAGCGCTTTTTGCATTATGTAAGCGCAGGCAGCGGCGATGCGTGCGTCCATCTCAATCCGCGCCCCCAGTTGTGAAAGCAGGATGAGAGACCACACCGGGCCGGTGTATTTGGGGAAATAGGCCGCCACGAGCAGCGGCCAGGTCGCGAAGGGTAAGTTACCTGACGCCGCTATCATCCTGCTCCAGCAGCCATTCCAGCACACCCGCATTTTTAGCCATATCGCTTCATCTTGCACTTAACATGGATTTATGCCTGGGGTTGGGCCCGCGCCAGCGGCTCCCAGTTGAGCTCGTTCATGGGCAGTGAATTGGCCGGGATAAAGCCTTCGTCAAAGGCCTTTTCCTTGTCCTGGGTGCGGGTAAAGCCAAAATAGGCCAGCATGGGCATGACGGCTTTACGCCCAACATCGCGGCTGGGCGTCCAGATGTCACCCGGGCGGGTTTCGATGGGAATCTCACCCGGCCGGCACGGCCGGCCGAAGACATGCAGGATGCGGCAGGCCAGCGGCCTCATGGCGTATATGGCACAGCTTCCCTCCAGCAGGAACGGGCATTCCGCGCTCTGGCGCTGCCGGTGCAGGCGCGCCTGCACCGCTGCTCTGGTGTCAGCCGCCAGGCGGTTGACCACGAACCACCAGATGCCCATCATCTCCAGTTCGGTGATGGGAGCCGTCGGCCTCAGGCAGCAGCCGGTGCAGCCCTGGCGGCAAGCGACGGCGCGCCCTCGCTGCTGTTCTTCAGCTTCGAGCTCCAGCACCAGCCCGTTGTCGTAGATGTGGTAGGTATCCAGCAGGCTTGTCAGCCAGGCAAAGCGCTCTTCGTCCGCCTGGCGCTGCCGCGGAATTTTTTTAAGCCGGGCGGCCAGCTTTTCGGAAATCTTTTTCATAGGCGGTTACAAAGTAACCGTCCGGAGCTATTCTTGTCAACATCACCGCCGCGCCCGGGCTCACGGCAGCCGGCTAGGCGCCGGCCAGCGGAACGGAAAAGCCAAAACGGCTGCCGGTGCCGGGGCGGCTTTCCACCCACACCCTGCCCCCGTGGGCTTCCACCATCTGTTTGACGACGGCCAGCCCCAACCCGGTGCCGCCGTCCTTGCGGGCCCGCGAACTGCCGGAACGGTAAAAACGTTCGAAGATATGCGGCAAATCCTCGGCCTTGATGCCCTCACCGCTGTCCGCTACGTTCACCACCAGGTTGTCGCCGTCCAAACCAATGCTCACCACGATGCGCCCGCCGGCCGGCGTGTGGCGTATGGCGTTGGTGAGCAGGTTGGAAATGACCTGTTCGATGCGCAGCGGGTCAACCAGGGCGTCCGGCACACTTGCCCCTGT
>CAZPAL010000049.1:0-9014 GCA_964584525.1 uncultured Dehalococcoidales bacterium
ATAACCTATATGCGGCTTGCTAGCAAATGAGCAGGAAAGGATAGAAAGGTAAACTGAGGAAGATAGATGATAAATCAGGCCAATTATCTCTGCCAATCATTGAATTGCTCGTTCAGGCGCATGTTATTAATTTGAGGTTGGGGATGACATCCATGTCCAGCCCGTCACTGAACCCGGATGCCAGGCGGAAATAACCGGCGGCTGCTACCATGGCGGCATTATCGGTGCACAGGGCGGGGGCGGGCAAAAGCACCGGAACCGGCGAGGCCTCGCTCAAGCGCCGGCGCAGGCTGCGGTTGGCGGCTACGCCGCCGGAGAGCAATATCTGCCGCACGCGGTGGGTCCTGGCGGCGTCAAGCGTCTTCTTGACCAGCACCTCCACCACCGCGTTTTGAAAACTGGCGGCGAGGTCTGGCACCGGGGCATCGCTGCCCTTCTCGACCAGCCGGTAGAGCGCGGTTTTGATACCACTGAAACTGAAATCGAATGTGTCCGGCAGCCAGGAACGCGGCAGGTCCACCGAACTGCTCCCGCCCTCGGAAGCGCGGTCGACGGCCGGGCCGCCGGGATAACCCAGCCCCAGTATGCGCGCCGCCTTGTCGAACGCTTCTCCGGCGGCATCGTCCCGGGTGGCTCCCAGTAGCACGTAGCGGCCGTGGCCACGCATGAGAACCAGGTCGGTGTGGCCGCCGGACACTATCAGGCACAGCAGCGGAAACTGCGGGCGTTCGGCTCCCAGCCAATTGGCGTAGATATGGGATTCAAGGTGGTTCACCCCGACCAGCGGTAGAGCGCGCGCCATGGACAGGCCTTTGGCCAGGTTGACGCCTACCAGCAACGCTCCGGCCAGGCCGGGTCCGTTGGTTACCGCGATGCCGTCGATACCTGTCCAGCCTGTCCCGGCTTTGTCCAGGGCCTGGCTGATGACGGGTATGATGGAAAGCAGATGCTGGCGCGACGCCACTTCCGGCACCACCCCGCCGTAGCGGGCGTGGATGTCAACCTGCGAAGCCACTTCATTGGAGAGGATGCGCACGCCGTCCTCGACCACAGCCGCAGCCGTTTCGTCGCAGGAACTTTCGATGCCCAGAATTTTCACCATTCACATTATAGCATACGCACGAAAGCAGGCGGCGCGCCTGAAAATCTGTCAAAGGGTTGTCTATCCTTTGACACATACCTGGGGCGATGTTATGATTGAAAAATCGTAGTGAGGTTAAAATGTCAACCGAGGTCATCTATCTGGGGCTGCTGTTTGTGTGCATCGCCTTTTCGGCTTTTTTCTCGGCGTCTGAGACCGCTTTTATGTCCCTGGAGCAATTCCGCGTGGAAAGCATGCTGGAAAACAAGGTCAAGGGGGCTTCCCGGGTATCCTGGATAAAGGCCAGACCCGAAAAATTCCTCTCCACCATCCTTTTCGGCAACAACCTGGTCAACACCGCGGCGGCGGCGCTGGGCACCACACTGGCCGTTTCAGTCTGGGGCGAGAGCCGCGGCGTGGCCATCGCCACCGCCGGGGTGACGGTCATGCTGCTTATTTTTGCCGAAGTGGTGCCCAAAACCTTCAGCAGCACCCACCGCGAAAGGGTGTCAATCTTGCTGTCCAGACCGGTGCAGCTATTTGCCGTGCTGTTCGCCCCGGTGGTGGCTGTTTTAAGCTGGATAGCCCGCGGATTTACCCGCCTGCTGGGAGGAAAACCCCTGCATAGCGCCATCGTGCGCCCCGAAGATATCCAGAGCATGATTAACGTCGGCCACAGGGCTGGAACGGTGGATAAAACCGAGGCACAGTTGCTCAGCAACGTCTTCGATTTCGGCGACCGGCCGGTGAGCGAAGTGGTTGTGCCCCGCCCGGAGGTCATCAGCGTGCCAAAGGGCGCTACCCTGGCCGAATTTCTGGCTGTCTATGCCGAAAACCCGATGTCCCGTTTTCCGGTCTATGAAGAAAACATGGACAACGTGGTGGGCGTCATCTCCCTTAAAGACGTGGTGATGGCCATCGCCAGAGAAACGGTCAACAGGGAGAGTCCCATCGCCGACCTGGTACGGCCGACCTATTTTGTGCCGGAAACCAAATCCATCAGCGACCTGTTCCACGAGATGCGCGACAAAAACTACCGCATGAGCGTAGTCATCGACGAATACGGGGGCACATCCGGTATCGTCACCCTCAGCGGCTTGATGGAGGAAATCGTGGGACCGGTGGGAGACGAACTGTCGGCGGCGGAAAAAGAATATGAACCGATTAACGAATACACCTTTCAGGTTGACGGCGGTATGCGTATTGATGAACTCAAATCCGAACTGGGAATTGAGATTCCCGAAGGCGATTACGAGACCATCGCTGGTTTCATCCTGCATAAGATGGGACGCTTTCCCAAACAGGGGCAGCATATAAAACATGAGGGCCTTAAGATTGTGGTTACCAAGATGAAAGGTATGAAGATAGAAGAAGTGCTGATAGCTAAAGAAAAAGCGCCCGCGGCGAAAAACAACGGGAGGCAACCCCCCGCTGACGGCGCCAGCCGGAAAACCCCTAAATGAACCGGCTCAGAATCCGTTTCAAACGCGGGGAAGAGATAAAATACATATCTCACCTGGATATTATCCGCCTCTGGCACCGCGCTTTCCGGCGGGCGGGTATCGCGCTGGCCTACTCCGAAGGGTTCAACCCCCATCCCCGGCTGGCGCTGGCCTCGCCGCTGGCCCTGGGGGTTACCAGCGAAACCGAACTGATGGATATATACCTTGAGCGCTCGATGTCCGCTTCCAGTTTTACCACAGCTGTGGCAGGGTGCCTGCCGCCGGGACTTGAAATCATGCAGGCGGCCGCGGTGGCTCCCCTTCTGCCGTCGATGCAGTCTCAATTGCGCCAGGCTGAATACCGGGTCAGGGTGGCCGTGCCGGCCGGTTTCGATATCCGCGCCGCGGTTTCGTTGCTGATGGGCAAGGAGAGCCTCCCATGGCAACACCAGCGGGACACCGGCATAAAAAGCTACGACCTACGTAAACTGGTCGAGGAAATCCGGGTTTGCGGGGAAAGCGGCAGTGAGGCCGTGCTGGACATGCGGCTGCGTTGTGACAGCGCCGGGTCCGGGCGCCCGGAACAGGTATCGAAAGCTCTGGGGTTGGACGCGCCGCTCTCAGTGCACCGCACCCGGCTCATTCTCCAGAACTGTTAAAAGCTGCTTTCCGGTTGACCTGAAATCTGCCGGGATTAACCCCGCAAATCGGGTGTGCCAGGGCAGGAGTATTGCTATAATAGACCCATCATGCATTCAGAAGTACGCGACTCCATAACCTTATTTTTCCACCAGCACGGCCTGACCGGCGCCCGGCTGGTAGTAGCCGTGTCCGGCGGGCCGGATTCCGTCTGCCTGCTGCACGCGCTCGCTGCCGAACGCCGGGCGCTCGCTTTGGACATTACCGTTGCTCATCTCAATCACTGCCTGCGCGGCGCGGAGTCGGAACTGGAACAGCGTTATGTAAAGAACCTGGCTGCCGGTTTTGGGCTGCCCTGCACCACTGGACAGGAAGATGTCAAGGGTTACCAACTGGAGCAAGGGCTGTCGCTGGAGGAAGCCGCGCGCAAAGTACGCTACCGGTTTCTGGCGCAGTCAGCCGCCTCCGCCGGGACGCGGCTCATCGTAACCGGGCACAACCGGGACGACCATATCGAGACCATTTTGCTGCATATCATCCGGGGCAGCGGACCGGACGGGTTGGCGGGGATGAAACCCTTGACAACGTTCAAGACCGCTCACGGGGAAATCACCGTCGCCCGTCCGCTGCTGACGCTCGAGCGAGCCCAAATTCTGGAGTATTGCCGCGAGGCAGGACTGGAACCAAAAACCGATTCAAGCAACCTTTGCCTGTCCTTGCTACGTAACCGGGTACGCCTGGAGTTGCTGCCTTTGCTGTCTTCCTATAACCCCGGAGTGAGCGAAGGCCTGCTGCGTCTGTCCAGACTGGTCAGTGACGACATTGAGTATCTGGACAATCTGGTCGAAGTGCTTAAGGGAGATGTCATCACCCGGCAGGGGGCTGCGCTGGAAATATCCCGCCGTGCGCTGACTACTTTACATAAAGCAATACAAAGGCGGCTGCTCAGGCACTGCATTATGGAATTGACCGGCACTCTCAAGGACATCGAAAACCGGCACATCGGGGCCATGATGTCAATTGTGAACGGCCCGGCCGGCCGGATTCTGTGTCTGCCCTACGGGCTGGTGATGCTGGCCGGCTTCGACCGCTGCTGGCTGGCAGCCGAAGGTTGTCTACCTTGTCCATACCCTTTGCTGGATAGGGAATACCGCTTGAAGGTTCCCGGGGTGACTGATATCGGCGGGAGCCGTTTCCAGGTGGAGACACTCGAGTGCATGCCTGAGGGCGAGGTACCCCCTTATTGTGCTTATCTGGATGCGGACGCGGCCGGAACCGATTTGACGGTGCGCTCGAGAAGGCGCGGCGACCGCTTTCAGCCGCTGGGGATGGCTGCCGAAAAGAAAGTGGCCCGTTACATGCTGGATGCCCGCCTGCCGCGCCACTGGCGCGCGGAGCTGCCGCTGGTCTTATCCGCGGGGCGGGTGGCCTGGGTGACCGGGCAACGCATCGATGAAAGGTTCAAGGTGACGGAACGCACCCTGAAAATATTGAAGCTGGAGTATTTCCCGGCTCCCTGACAGCTCGGCACGGGCCGGGTTAAAAATGGGAAGAGGGCCTGCTTTACGCTAGCTTACGTTGTTTTTTACCCACACCCAGCCGCCCTGGCAGGGGCTGTGGCGGCATCTGGTCTGGCCTTTTCCCTCGCAGGCCGGGCAGGGTGACTTGGCTGACGAACCGCGCAGCCCCGCCACCTGGGTACTGACGTGCTTCAGTCCCTTGCAGGTATCGCAGGTAGCCACCAGTGTGCCGTCGCACCTGGGGCATTTCTGCCAGTGCCCGTTTTTACCGCCCATGTTCTGGACTTCCAGTTTACGGCGCTCGTACTCTTCTTCTATCTCTTTGAAGCTTTTTTCCCGCATCTTTGCTCTCCCGAATATCAAACCGCCCGAATACCGGCCGGCAACTCGTTTAATTCTAGGTTAATAATCCGCCAAATAGCAAGAGCCGCAGGGTTTATGGCAGAGGATTTTCCATCCGTCTAATTTCAAATGGGAAACACAAAGGCCTTGGAGCCGTACACGCCAAGCCCGTGACAATGTTCTTGACAAACCCCGGACAAAGGTTTGATAACTTTACATAATACGTTCAAGCCGGGGGCTGGCCGTGATGCCTGGGTAGCGCCCGAGCTTGGCTACCGGCCGCCCGTCAAGCTCGTGCAGGTCGGCGGTGAAATCAATCGGGCTGGCGGAGGTGATGAAACTGCCCACCCCGAACCCGTCCACCGGAGCATGCTGTTCCACAAAGTGCCGGATTTTGGCTTCATCGAACCCGCCGCTGACCAGGATGTGCACCCGATTGAAACCCGCTCCGTCCAGCACTTCACGCACTTCCCTCGCCAATTCGACAGTCACACCCCCGCGCTCGCGGGGCGTATCCAGGCGCACCCCCCACAGCCGCTCCCCCAGCGCCCGGGCGGCGTCGAGCGCGTCCTGAGCCTCGTGGCCGAAAGTGTCCACCAGGCTGACCCTGGACACCTCCGGCGAGATGTGCCGGTCAAACGCCAGGGTGGCGGACACCGTGTCGCCCATCACCAGCACCAGCGCGTGGGGCATGGTTCCGGAGAGGCTGATGCCGGACAGTTCAGCGCCTTTGATGCTGGAGCAGCCCCGGCAGCCGCCCACCACCGCCGCATAGTCCATCAGGGCGGCCACCGCGGGATGCACATGGCGCGCTCCGAAGCTGAGTACCGAAATACCGGCGGCGGCCTCCACGCACTGGCGGGCGGCGCTGGCCCAGCCGCTGCTCTGCGACAGCAGCCCGCAGATGGCGGTCTCGTAGAGGGCGTAACTCTGGTAGGGCGCCCTGATGCGCAGTACCACCTCTTTGTGCCGCATGTCCTGGCCTTCAGGCAGCGCCCAGACTTCACGCTCGCCTTCGGGCAACACCTTTGCCAGCAGGGGCTTGAGTTCCTCCATGCCGCAAAGGCATCCGTCCGCGCCGGGGAAAACCTCCATCACCGCCATCGGATTGAGCTTTTCAGCCCGCAGAATCTCCAGCGTGCGGTGGAAATATATATCGGCTGTTTTGCCGGAGAGAACGTCGGGCGCCGGCTCGAATACGCCGCTCATACATCATCCCCGATGCGGGTGAGGGTAACGCCCAGCACCTTGCGCATGTGTTCCAGCGCCCAGGTGTGGGCCTGGGGGTCGAAAGAGGCTACCCCGTCAACCGGCACCTCCACCGTGTAATCCCGGTTGCGGGCGTCGGCGGCGGTATGCAGGACGCAGATATCGGTGCACACCCCGCAGATAATCAGTTTTTCGGGCTTGAGGCGAGCCAGCTCGTCTTCGAGCGGGGTATGGAAAAAACCGCTGTAACGCTGCTTGGTGATGGTGACGCCGCCCAGGTCCTGGAGTTCGGTGATGAGTTCGGATTCGGCTGTACCGGCGACGCAATGAGGCGGGAACATCTGGAACTCGGCGTCGTCCGGCGCGTGGTTATCGGCGATGAAAAAGACGGACGAACCCCGGCGGGTCTCTTCTTTTACCAGCCGCACCACATTCGGAATGATGGTGCGGGCGGCGGCGCCGCAATACAGCGGGCATCCTTCCTCCATGAACCCGCGCAGCATGTCCACCACAATCAGGGCATTAGTCATCATAGTCCTCCCCGGTTTCCGCTACCCGCCTCGAACGGCTTATCCCCGCGCCGGCAACTGGGGAAAGCGCCGGGAGCAGGCCTGTAACCGCCTGTAATCCTTTTCTAGTGCCGGAAATGCCGGATTCCGGTAAATACCATGGCTATGTTATTTTTATCGGCTGCCTGGATGGATTCCTCGTCCCTGAGCGAACCTCCGGGCTGGATGATGGCGACGATGCCACCCTCCGCCGCCTGTTCTACGCTGTCGGGGAACGGAAACATGGCGTCGGACGCCATCACGCTGCCCCTGGCCTTGTCACCGGCTTTGTTCTTGGCCAGGAAAACGCTCACTACGCGGTTGGGCTGGCCGGCGCCCATGCCCAGTAAGGTTTTATCCTTGACCAGCACGATAGCGTTGGATTTGACGTGCTTGACGATGCGCCAGGCAAACTTGAGGTCTTCGGCCTGCTCCGGTGTGGGGGCGAGCCTGGTGACCGGCCTCAGCGGCAGGTTTTCTTCATCAATGGTATCAGCGTCCTGTACCAGCATGCCGCCGCGCACGCGCCGGTAGTCCAGGTAGTCCCGCGTTACATCGCCGCAGCCGGCCGGTTTTTCCACCAGCAGGATGCGCAGGTTCTTTTTCTTCTGGAGCGTTGCCAAAGCGTCTTCTTCAAAGCCGGTGGCGATGACGATTTCGTAAAAGGTGGCGCTCATCTCCTCAGCCATCTTAAGATTGACGCTGCGGTTGCAGGCCACGATGCCCCCGTATGCGGAGACCGGGTCTCCGGCCAGCGCGCGGCGGTAGGCTTCTTCCAGGTCGGAATGGCTGGCCAAGCCGCAGGGATTTGTATGTTTGACGATGACTACGGTGGGGTCGGGAAAATCGGCAGCCGCCCCCCAGGCGGCTTCGGCGTCCAGGATGTTGTTAAAGGAGAGCTCTTTGCCCCAAAGCTGCCTGGCCCAGGTTATGCCGGTATCGGTCTTGGCCACGCTTTGTTCGGCATAGAAGGCGGCGTTCTGATGCGGGTTTTCTCCGTAGCGCAGGTCGTAGCGCTTCTTGAGGGCGATGGTCATTTCCTCCGGGAAGCCTGTTTCCCCGCGGCGCAGGTACTGGGCGATGGCCGTATCGTAGACAGCCACGTGCTGGAAGGCCTTCTGAGCCAGCCGCTGCCGTTGCTTGAGGTCAAGGTCGCCTTTGGCCAGTCGCTCCAGCACCAGCGCGTAATCCGCCGGGTCAACCACCACCACTACGCCGGGGAAATTCTTGGCCGCCGCGCGAATCATAGTGGGACCACCGATATCGATGTTTTCCAGCGCCTCCACCAGGCTGACATCTCCCCTGGACACGGTCTGGACAAACGGATAAAGATTGACCGCTACCAGGTCGATGGGGGTGATGCCGTTATCGGCTAACTCCTGCATGTGGGCGGGAAGGTCCCGCCGCGCCAGCAGACCGCCGTGTACTGCTGGATGCAGGGTCTTGACACGCCCGTCCAGGATTTCGGGAAATCCTGTCACATCCGAGATGCTGTGAACCGGGATATCCGCGTCGGCCAGTGCTTTCTTGGTTCCGCCGGTGCTGTATAACTCGTAGCCCAGCCCGGCCAGCCCGCGCGCGAATTCGCTGACGCCGGTTTTATCGGATACGCTGAGGATAGCCTTCATAATTTCACCTCTGAATGTTTTATTTCAAAATTACGCGGGCAGGGCTGTCCTGTGCCGCGATACGGCCGATTCTCAGGCAGCCGGGGATGGAGCAGGTGATGCGCTCCGCCTCCGCCGGGGAGGCCATGACGGTCATGCCCATGCCCATGTTGAACACCTTGTACATCTCATTCCTGTCTATGCAGCCCCGGCTTTGGATGAGGCGGAAGAGCGCGGGCACTTCCCAGGTGGAAGTATCGACAACCGCCGCCGTGTGCGGCGGCAGGATGCGCGGGACGTTGCCCTCGAATCCCCCGCCGGTGATATGAGCCAACCCCTTGACAGCGCCCAGCAGGGGTTTGAGTTCCCGGTAGTAGCTGCGGTGGGGTTCCAGCAGTGCCCGGCCGATAGTCAGCCCGGCGGACAAAGGCTCGTCGAGGGAGGTTCTGTCTTCCCCCAGCACGCGCCGTGCCAGTGAATAACCGTTGGTGTGCAGCCCGCTGGAGGGCAGTCCCAGGATGAGGTCGCCGGGGACAATCGCCTGCCCGTCGATGATGCTGTCTTTTTCCACCGCTCCGATGATGCAGCCGGCCAGGTCAAAATCGCCGCCGGCATAAAGGCCGGGC
>CAZPAL010000050.1:0-8856 GCA_964584525.1 uncultured Dehalococcoidales bacterium
TGTGTTGGGTGTGTTTGGTTTTTTGTGTGCTGTGCCTTCGTCCACCCCGACCACCATTTAGATATGATACAATCTGCCTGTTATGAAACGCAGGGATCTCATCAAGCACCTGGCAACTCATGGGGCATCATTACTGCGTGAAGGACGAAGGCACAGCATATATCAAAAAGGCAAACTGAGGACAGAAGTGCCTCGCCATAATGAAATTGTAGATGATCTGGCCAGAAAGATTTGTAAAGACCTCGAAATACCATTATCATAAAGGGAGAGAGAAAAATATGGCATTTAGAGCAGTCATCAAACAAAGCGGCGAATGGTGGATAGGTTGGCTGATTGACCTTCCGGGAGTCAACGCCCAGGAGAAAAGCAGGAAGGCACTTTTGGAATCGTTAAAAATCGGCGCGGAGGATATGCTGAGTACACCAGTCGAGGTCAAGGCTGAAGAAGAGCTGGTTAAAATCGAGGTATAGAAACTCGAAGCCCTGCCAATTGAACAACAAAGCCTCTGATTTAAACCTCAGGGGCTTTTTCCATTTTGCCGACGTATGGTTGTGACGCGAGTGAGCTTGCCTCAGAGTTAATACCACCTGCGCCCCAGCGTTTACGCCTTCATCCCCGTGGTCTTGTCACGCGCGCCCCTCCAGATTTTCAATGTCATTGCGAGCGCAGCATGGCAAACTCGTACCGACCACCCTGGCTGCCTGCCAGCCTCCTCCTCTTCTCCACTACGTTTTAAGATTGTCAGTTTTTACAATTCATAAATCGCTACCCACTTCTAATTCTGTAAGTTTTTTATTTATTGAATTGTGAGCCAGATTCTTTATCCAGTCCACAGCCGTTGTCGGTATTCCGTAGAGTTTATTGTAGTATTCTGGCGAATTGAATTGAATATCGCTCAACTTTAATACCCATGACATACTGGCGAGGGAAGCCTCTCGTTCTAGGCATTGATACATATACTCAATATCTTTTCTTAGTTGCCTATCGCCAATGCGTGACAATAAGGTATCTATTTCATTTTTAATCTCATTCATAACAAGGTCTTTGCCCACTAACTCTATTAGCCACGTGTTTTTGTTCTGAAAGTTTTTAGTTCTCATTGAATAGAAAATGGCAATTTTCCGTTTGAGTTGTTCGTTTGGTTGAACCAATTTGACGTATTCTTTCCGAAAAGTGTCGTTGTTTTTGAAATATCTATCGTAGTAATCTTCAAGCGGCAACTCACCGGCGGTTCGCGCCAACTCTTGGTACCTTACGACTGCCTTATCTATTTCCGTGCGAATAAGCGGGATATCCTTTTGCCTATTCTCAAGTATGGTTTTCTTTTGGAGGAAGTCCATATCATGCTTGAAGATGCCGATCCCATAAAGAATTAGGCTTATGGCAAATAAAACCATGGCAATGATTGCTATCGGGGAACTCCAATCCACTAAATTCTTTGCTGGCTCACCTCTGAAGGGGATAAACAAAACAAGTATTGTAACGATATAAGCGGTAAGTCCAGCGATTGCCGTGATGCCTGTTTTGTTCCAAATCTTTTTAAACATGCTATTACCCCTGCCTTTAATGGCAAGAGTATATCACCCCTCCGCCTGTTCATTCGGGCATGCCTTTGGCTCAGCAGAGCTTCGCCTTTCCGCCCGCCTGAACCCCCGCTACCAAACGACATACAAAGGTCTTCTCCACCCCACCGTGGCAGTCGTTCGTACCCACCACCCTGGCTGCCTGCCAGCTCCCAGACCACCTGTCTGCCCGACTGCCACCCTCACCCCTGCAAAACCACGCTGAGCCGCCGCTTGCCACAAGGCAGAGCGCAGGCAACCCTCCGCTGGAGCTAAGCAGAGGCGCCGGATTGCCTGCACCTCATGTCTTTATGCGGCTTCAGCCGTAATTACGGTCTTAACTCAAGGTAAAGCATGTCCAGTCCGCCGTAGTAGTTTAGGAGCGTCGGACTGTCCAAGCCATTTCAATCAACTGGATATATCCCGTGCGTCTTTCGACCACAAGGTGTGCAGCGTGGATGCAGCGGTCTATCGGTTTATCATTACCCTTCTTACCGAGGGGTGCCGCTTTACCAGTCCGCCGTATGAGTACTGGGACAGCGGACTGGTAAAGCTATCGTATCAAAAGAGCCGAGAACATATTGTAGGTGCCCATTATTGCCCACTTCCCTCGCCAGTCGCCGTCTGACCATGCCGACTGGCTCCCGCCCTGCCATAAACTTGAAGGGGGCCATTATGGCCACCCCCCTTGCGCACAATAATCCTTATGCTAACTTCCCGCGGGTCAGTCGCCCTAAAGGGCTTTAACATAAGGTTATTGTGCAAACCGCCTCACTCGGCGGCCTCGCCCCCTGGTCCGCTCACCACCTGTTCAGTCGCCCATACCAGCCACCCTGGCTGCCTGCCAGCCTCTCAACCACCTGTCCGTTCGACTGAACCCCCATTCCTTTAAGTTACGATGTTCTCTCGCCAGCTTCTCATGCACACCCCCCGGGGCTGTGATGTCGCTGTCTCGTTCACAGGACGGGGATACGGCGGGCAATTATACGCCTCATATGCATTCGGCGGTCGAGTTGCTCCGCAATTATACGGCTCACTGCGCCGGCTTTTTATGCCCAGGATAGTCATCATGGCTATTTTCAAAGTATCGCCTGGCTTGTTCGCCGGTCGAGTTACCCGCCGACTATATATGAAGCGCTGTCTTGTTTATGCGTTGCCGCTTTTCAGGCGCCGCCTTTTTTATGGACTCCCTCCGATATATGAAGCGTTGTGCTGATTATGCGCGGCCGTTTTTCAGGCGCTATCTTTTTTATGGGACGCCCGCCTTGCTGGAAGAATTTTAAGGTGCGGCTGGCGCTTATTCCGTAAAGTGTTCACTGCTTCACTCTGTTACGCCCCTGCGGGTTACGGCGCGCCAGCCGCACCCGACTTTTGCTATTAACGGCGGGCTAAAAATTTAAAGGAGGAATCTATGCGCTACTCAATTTGTGGCCGGTCTGTCTGTAATCGAATCTGCCCGCGCTGTAAATATTGCGCTTCCGGGCAGGAACGCTTCCGCATGCTGGGAGCACAGTACGCACTCACCCTGGCCGAACGCCGCCTGGCCCGCTTGAAAATCCGGCAGTTGCCGCTCAGGAAGCTGCCGTAAAATGGTAATGCTCGGGCAATTCGACGAACAGGGTGCTTATTTCACCGAACATAAACCCAAGCCCATGGACGCTTGCCGCCTGCAAGCCGGTATGTTCATGGATAGGCCGGACCTGTGGCGCCGTCCGGGCAGGAAGCCCAAACCGGTGGAAGATAACCAGTTACCCCTCTTCCCCACCCCCAAGCCCCCCGGTTAGCCTCACAGGGCGTCCCACACCTATCGCAGCCTCATCGCCCGCCTTCCCGCTCGCGCTTTTCCTCGTGCTTTCCCCCCGGTGCCTTTCCCTCAGGCCCCTCTCATGTCCCCGGCAGGGTATCCTTCAGCATCCGCTTCCCCCCTTTTTTATTCTGTGCAGCTATTGCCGCAGCAGCCTCATCCCTCTCAGCCTTTATCCTGGCATTCTCACCATCCGGGTCCTGCAGTTTGAGGATATCCCGCCTTATGGTATCAGCGGAGATGAAAGGCTGCGCTGCCGTGGCTATGGCATAATCCGACATTTCTTTTTCAACCGATGTGGCAAAGAAACGGTACTTAATCTCGTAATCACCCGCCAGCTCAGCCGGTGTAAAGAGTACCCTCTGGCCGGTCCCGGCTGCCAGCCTGGCTGGAATATCACTGGCAATAAACTGTTTGATTATCATCTGCGATAGCTGCTGGTAGAAGACGGCCTTGGCTTGAATCCTGGGCAGCATGCGGTCGTCTTTGGCCGCCGAGAGCATGCCTACCGTCACCGCCGCCAGCGGGAAAGCCAGGTTGCCGTAATCCGTAGCAGCAAATGACCCCTCCTGTTTGCGCGAGTCGAGCAGGGTGTACATGAACCTGGCGGTATCCACCACACTTTCATGCGGCATGGCCTTGTAACCGCCGTCCTTCTCCACCGGCAGCACCACGCGCACACCGTAAGGCGGCATCACCGGCCGGGCGGCCTGCGCCCCGGCTTCGCTTTCGTATTGCATGGCGCCCATCCAGCCGGCCATAATCTCGTTCTGCAAGACGGTAGCCAGCCGGTTCAGCTCAGGGTAGATGGTACGGTTGGGGGCGAACAGGCTTTCCCCGGCGTACTCGAAGGCATCGCTGTCAGAAAACATGCTGCCCACCGGCACCTGGGAAATGACGAAGGGCACATAGCCGCAGCCGTGGGGCTGATGTCTTAATTCACGCTCTGCAAGATAAACAATTTCGTCTCCGGCAGTCCAGACGTCGGTAATCACCTGGCTTTTTTCAGCGGTCTCTACCCCATATTCCTCCAGCAGCTGCGCCCGGGTGCGCCGGCATTCGGCTGCAGCCCAGCTCAGCCCGGTGGCGTTATAGTCGTAGCACGTGCTGCGCGCGTCAAAGGGCGCTACATCGAAGATGACTCCCTCGCCCTGGCGCCGCACCAGGCAGCGGGCCACGGCCCGTCCGCGCAGGCAAAGTTGTTCATCCACGAAGGCGGATAACGATGGAATGCCGCGGTTGGAAAGGCGCTGGTCAATCAAAAGATACGCCGCCTCCAGGAAGCCCTCGATGGTGGTGGTCTGCTGGTCGCTCAGGCCTTCTCCGGTTACCTCGGTCTGCATGCTGGCTTTGGCCATAATGGCCAGCGCCTTCTCGATAAAGAGCTTGGGGTCGGAGAGGGTCACATTGACGATGTTGGGGATAGCGTGCCCGTCCACCGGGTTGGTCATGTGATAACGCTTGAGGTGGTACAGGTCGCGGTCTGCGTCCATGCGCGCGTAGAGGGCGGCGAACTCCGCCTGGCGGGACTGGACGGTTTGGTAGATGTTGTGGGTTAAAGTGGGCATAGGTACCTCTTGTGTTTTCTGAGAAACATTTACGTTGACAGGTGTTGTATTATTATGGTCAGCACCAGCACAGTATGAGCTTTGCTTACTGTGGCGTGATACGAGAAATCCCGGTAAAGGTATACCCTAAGGAGAGACCGCTATGAAAATGTCTAGGGAGTTACATGATTTTTGTCGCAAATGCATCTATGAATTAGCCGTCAATTATAATGAAAACCTATTAAACCGAATTGAATATGAAGAATGCTTTGAAAATGTAATGCGGTCTTTAAATGTCCCTTCAACAGAAAAAGCGATGATTTTTGAAAATATTCTTTCAGTCACCAATTATCGCCATATTCCCTTCCGTCAATTGTCACCAATAAACCAGTACATGGTTGCCATCCCTGGCTATGTTTTCTACCGCCTGAAGAGTGGGTTGGCAGGTAATGAACAGCTACGAAAAGAAGCCAAAGCGCTCATGGAAGACCCAGATTTTCCAGCATATTTACAAAAAGTTATCGGGTTGTCAGTTTCTAAAGAAATTAAAGGGGCCTTCCAGAGACCTGGATGTTTTGGGTATCTTTTCTTGCTTTTGCTCCTGAGTTCCGCGGCATTTTTTGTTTTTCACTTGTACTGGTGGTTATCATTACTCCTAGGGCTGGTAATTACCGCTATCGTATATATAGTCATATCTAACCTGAATGCGAGGCCAAAGAGAAACCCAAAGTAGAATGGGATTCAAAAACATCAAGATTTACACAAGTTATGAGTTGTTTATTCCTGGCTCTGGGATAGATCTTAGACCAAAGCAGACAAAACGATTTAATACCACCACACCGGCGCGATAATTTCCCTCGGCCTGGCCGTGGCAAAGCCGTAGCGCGCCACCATCCCATTCACGGCGTAACGCATAGCATCCACCAGGTGGTCGGCATACTTCACCGGTTGATCATACCCCTCTGCGGGATTGGACGGTTTGGTAGATATTTTTCTTAGTCATTTCATCTTGACCTTGTGTTGTATACTTTGAAGAGATTTTGAAACGCTGGCTCATATAGGTCGTAACCATGTTTTTTATATTTGGTGCGCGTACCTCCGTCAGTTATTTTGGGCTGTCGTGCTTTTGCCTACGCTGCAACAACCTCGCTGCAGGATCCCTTATCAAAACCCAAACTTGGTTTACTTTATTCTTTATTCCCATATTCCCGGTCGTAACCGCATATGAGTTCTGCTGCTCGAGTTGCGAGGGTAAGACATCAGTTGATGTAAAAAAGTTACGAGGTCAATATATTGTGCTCAATCAGCCTGACGTACCGGTTTTACCGCCTGAGACATCGGACTTACCCGTGTATCACGTTAACCCAGAAAGTAAAGTAATGGAGAAGACTATGGATGCTGAGAACGGCGACATAAAAAAATTGGTTGAGAATATCAAGGCATCGGCAGAAAATATCTTGAGCCTGGATATCAAGGCGAATTATATGCGGTTTCAAAAGGAGTTGACTAGAATACGCACGCTTGTTGATGTGTTGGAAAGCGTCACGATTGATGATGACGAGGATGATGAGGAAGATGAGGATGAGGAGGATGAGGAGGATGAGGAGAGAGAGATTGTAGACACCAATGCGGGTAGTCGCAGCCGGATTCAGGATGACACTTTTAAAACTAACGCAAACTTAAACAATCAAAAAATAAAACGCGATGCCGAAGTAAAAGAATGCCCTGTTTGTATGAAACAAACCCTAATAACCTTGAGTACATCCCCTTTGATCATGGGTTGCGCGGACAAAAATTGCACAAATAATTTTGGAACTTATGACTAGTGTATCTAGGGATAGCGGCTACGGCCAGTCTATTGCAGTGTATTCCAAGGCTGCCTTAAAGGAAGACTTGTTCAATGAGCGAAGCCAGTTTCCTTTAAAGCCGAAGTTCGTGTTATCTTTCAATTCGGGAATATCCAGCTTCAGTATTTCAAGAGGGATGGCATGAGATATGGGTAAGTACCAATAATGGATAATTTCCTCGTTAGGATTTAATTCAATTCTTGTCACTATTCCAATCCCGGGTGCTTCTCTAAAATGATTTGGGTAACCGCCAGCACAGTAGCACAGTATAATATCTCCTGCATTTACACCTTGGGAACTGACATATCCTACCAAATGGGGATAGTGGCCGCCCTCGACCGGATGTGCCGCAGAATGCGCTGAACCAAAAGCCGCCAAGAAGTACTTCGGTTTGTATCCAGAAGCTGAAGGATTTGCCATTTTAACCTCCGCTAGCCTTGCCCAACGTCGGCATCGATGATATACCATGCTCTTTGAATTGTAAAACCCTCAGAAAAACCACACTGGCGCGATAGTCTCCCTCGGCCTGGCCGTGGCAAAGCCGTAGCGCGTCACCAGCCCGTACACGGCGTAACGCATGGCGTCCACCAGGTGGTCGGCATACTTCACCGGTTCATCCAGAATAGAGCCGTCCCTGGCTTTACGATACTGGTATCCCTGTATCTCCTTGATTAAATTGGCCGAATCCAGCGTGATGCGCAGCGTCTGGCGCTTGCACAGGTCTATCCCCAGCTTCACATCCTTGTTGGCCGGGAAGGCACGGTAGCCCGCCCCCCTGATTTCCTCTATGTGCTGCAGCTCGGTCGGGTCGCAGTAGATATCGCCGCGCGGTTCATGTGAAAGAAACTCTATAATCTGGGCGTTGGTCATGTGCGTCTGGTAAAGCCGCTCCTCAACATATACACCCCCGTCCTTCAGCCCGACACGGACCAGGGCGGAGGGGTTGTTGTAGCCGAAGTCCAGCCCGTAGGCCATGGCATCAAGTTGCTCGGGCAAGCCAGCCGTGCTCTTCCAGTTGCGAAAGACCAGGTTGTCCAGATGCCCCCACTCCCCCAGCACATACACGCGGTAGTAATTCTCATCCTGATTAATTAAGTCTTCCAGCATGGCACGGTAGGCATCGTCCAGGTAGGGGTTATCCTTGTAGGTGGAATGAATCAGCCGCACATCGTTTTCATGTATCAACTTTTTGGCAATCCAGTTGCCCTCATCCACCGGGTTCAGGCTGAGGTAGAGATGGTTCGTCTCACCGGCGGCGCACTTGCCGCTCATGCGCAGCTTGAGGATGGTGTAATCCTCGTAGGCAAACTCGTTGGCCTCTTCCATCCAGACGTAGTTAAATTCGGTGCTTTTGATTTTCTCCGGGTCATCCAGGCTGAAAAACTGCACCAGGTTGCCGCGGTATTCAAAGGTATTGGCCGTCTTGTTGTGCCGCTCGGCGGAATATAGCCCGTATTCCTTTGTCAGCCTTAACACCAGCTCCATGGCCGTCATGCGCAAAGCCGGGAAGGTCTTGCGGCAGATGCCAAAGCGCTTGCCGGTTTCATTCACCAGGTGATAGAGGATGAGCTGGGCCAGCGAGTAAGACTTGGAGCTGCGCGCCCCGCCCACATTAACGATGGTCAGTTCTTTAGCCTGGAGATTGGATAGAAAGATGCCCGTCACCGGCACCTTGCGGGACGGCTGCGCGGCTGATAACGGCAGATTTAGGCTCTCCATCGGGTTTCTCCAGCACAAATTCAATTTTCACGGCTTCGCTGCCGCCCGCGCCGCTGATCTGGTATTTTTCGGCAAAGGTTTTGGGGTCGAAGGCTTTCAGCAGAAAAATGGCGGAGGTCACCTGGGATACTGTCAGCGGCAGATGCCCCATAGCGGCCTGATAGAGTGTGCTCACTATCTCGTCGGTTCGGTTGGGCTTGAGCTCATCCTCGTAAATAGCCTTGAATTCCGGGTCCGAGTCCATCCACAAATAGACAAGGCGCCGGCTGAGGCCCGCCAGCTTGGCAGCCTGGCCCACCGCACCGTACTGGCGGTAATACTCGAGGACTAAGGTTTTCTCCGCGCTCACCCACCCCACACCAAACACACCCAACACA
>CAZPAL010000051.1:0-8814 GCA_964584525.1 uncultured Dehalococcoidales bacterium
GTTCTTCTTCCTCCGGAAGGGTTGTTTCGGCTATATCAACGACTTCCCCGGCGTTGAATTGCTTAACCATGCGGGCTGGGGGTTTCAATTGCTATCCTCCTAAAATTTCAAAACTGCCGATTCAGGAATTCCCTTTCCTGATTCACGCAGCAACCTATTCACATTCTATATCATCAATTCGTGGCTGTGTCAAGAGATTTCAGGCACGGGAAAAAATTTCTTTGAAAATAATTATAATGGCAGGGAAAACGAGGGGCTTTTCTGACCCGATGCGGCCTCTTATGCCGCCTTTATGAAGACGTCAACATGGTTTGTAGAAAGGGCAGGTTAAAGGATGTTCCCAGCCTTAAACTTGCATATCATACCCAAAAAGGGTATTATGTTACCCTATATGGGTAACATAAATGAAAAATGAATCAAAATGCGCCGGGCTTTTCGGAAAAACGCGACAGGCGGTTCTGTCCCTGTTTTACGGGCAGCCGGGGGGCGCCTTTTACACCCGCTATATTCTGGATGCCCTCGGCAGCGGGCGAGGGGCTGTCCAGCGTGAGCTTAAAAACCTGACTGACTCCGGCATACTCACGCGAACAAAGCGCGGTAACCGGATTTTATACCAGGCAAATCCTGACTGCTCCATCTTTGCCGAACTCAAGAGTCTGGTAGAGAAAACAACCAGGCCCAAACCGGGGTTTTCAGCCAGCAGGCTTGAATATAATGTTGATGTGCCCCAACAGGAGATTGAGGAATTCTGCCGCCGCTATCACGTCCGGAAACTGGCTTTCTTCGGCTCGGTGCTGAGGGATGATTTCGGCCCGGAAAGCGATATAGATGTGCTGGTTGAATTTGAACCCGAGCATGTGCCGGGACTTCTCCGCCTGGCTGACATCGAGATGGAGCTGGCCAGGATAATGGGCAAGCGCAAAGTCGATCTGCGCACCGCTCCCGAACTGAGTCAACGTTTTCGCCAGCGGGTGCTCAACGAAGCAGAGGTAAGATATGGATAAAACCATAAGGGATCAGGAACGGGTATATCACATGCTTGATGCGGCTCGAAAGGCGGTGGAGTTCACATCCGGCAAAGACTCCACCCAGCTGGAGGCCGACGAAATCCTTACTCTGGCACTGGTAAGACTGCTCGAAATCATAGGTGAAGCAGCCGGCTGTGTGTCGGTCGAATGCCGGTCTGACTATCCAAATGTTCCCTGGACGGCTATCAAGGGCATGAGAAACCGCCTTATTCATGGATATTTCGATTGCAATGTAGAACTAATGTGGAAAACGGTCAAGGAGGACCTGCCCCCGCTCATCCCCATTTTGGAAAACATCATAGCCGGAAAAACGTAAACTACCTGCAGCGACATCGCATGCAGCGAGGGATTATCAGCCTGAATGCGTCCTGTTGCTAGCCCCCAGTCGGTATTGTATAATCGAATTAGATTGGTTTTCGTTTTAGGTTCATCAATACCGGTTATGCCTGGCTCTCGCGCCCCCGGATGACCTTAACAGCAACCAACCAAGTTTAGAAGGAAGGAGGTTATCCGATGGCTTACGAGGATAAAACCATCCAATGCGCCGACTGCGGAGCCAATTTCACCTTCACCTGCCAGGAACAGGAGTTCTTCGCCTCCAAGGGTTATGTGAATGAACCCAAGCGCTGCTCCGCCTGCCGCCAGGTGAGGAAGAACGAACGCGGCGGCTCCAGAGCTGACCGCCAGACATTCCCGGCCACCTGCGCGCAGTGCGGGCAGGCTACCGAGCTGCCGTTCGAACCCAAGCAGGGGCGCCCGGTGTATTGCCGCGAGTGCTTCGCCAAGCAAAATCCCAGATAAAGCAACCCGACGCCGGTTTGAGAGTTAAAGAGCAGGCACATGCGCTGCCTGCTCTTTACGTTCGGCGGACGGTTTGAACCGGCAACCGCCCAGCCTCGTGCTGCAGCGCGCGCATGGTTGTTCTATAATGCCTCACAGGCGACACGAAGGAATGGGGTCAGGCGAATGTTTCCAAACTGGCTACTCCCGGCGCTGGCCAGCGCCGCCATCATCGGCGCAGTGGGCGTCGTAGACAGCCATTTCATCACCCGGCGCATGCCCAGCCTGCGCGCGTACCTGCTCATCGTTGGGGTTGCCACGCTGGTGATGAGCGCAGTGCTGCTGGCAGCTTTTCCCTTTCCCGCCGGCCCGCCCTGGCAGGCGCTGGGGGCTTCCGTCGGGGCGGCGGTGATACGCACCGCAGCCGTAATCACCATGCTCTACGTGCTGCAGAAAGAGGACGTGGCCCGCGTCATCCCGTTGGGGGCCACCGCTCCCGTTTTCGTGGCCGTGCTGGCCTTCGCATTTCTGGGGGAACGCCTTTCCGCCCTGCAGTGGGGGGCGGTGCTGCTGGCCGTCGGCGGCGCAGTGCTGATTTCATTCAAGCGTGACGGCGGCGTATCGCGCTTCGAGTCCAGGTCGTTCTTCCTGATGCTCTTTTCCAGCCTGCTTTTCGCCGCTTCGGACGTCACCAGCAAGTTCGCCATGACCCATCTCTCGTTCTGGAACAACGCCGCCATCTCGTTTTTTGTCACGGCGGTCATCATCATCCTCTCCTGCCTGCGCGCCCCGGTGGTGCGGGAGATTCGGGGGATACGCCACCGCTGGAGGACCGCACTGGCGGCGGGTTTCAACCAGCTGATGGCCATCGCAGCCATGGTAATGGCCTTCTCGGCCATTCAGCAGGGCCCGGTTTCGCTGGTTTCCAGCGTCATGAGCACCAGGCCCCTCTTCGTGTTTGTTTATGCCCTGACGCTGGGCTACCTGTGGCCGGGCTTCCTGATGGCGGCCCCCCGTGACGGAAAAAGCCTGGCTATAAAACTGACGGCCACGCTGATGATAATCACCGCCATGGCCGTCATCTCTCTCAGTTGAAAAGGGGTTCTTACAATTCCCTGCGGTTGAGGATATAACTGGCGAAATAAAGCGCCAGCCCAATCACCCCCAGCGTTAGCGCCATCGCCCCCCAGGCGCCGCCTCCGGGCGCGCCGGCCAGGACATTGTTACCCCAGGTAACGAGCTGGCCGGGCAGATACTTCCCCACCCAGGGCAGCGTGGAGAGAGCGGCCTGCGCGATGACCACCGCCAGCGCCAGCCCTCCGGCCGCCAGCTGGTTGCGCAGCAGGCTGGAAAATAGGATGGTCACCGCCAGGCTGAGCATCAAGAAGAGGCCCAGCAGCAGGGTCTGCCCCACGAACCCCACCACCGGGGCTTCCCCGAACAGAATCAGGGTGTAAACCCAGCACGCCAGCCCGCCCACCGCCAGCGCCGCCGCGAAATTGAGGCTGCCGGCGCTGAATTTGGCCAGGATGTAGGCCGTGCGGCTGACCGGCTTGGAGAGCACCATCATAGCCGTGCCGCTCTCCACTTCCCTGGCCACGGCGCCCATCGCCACCAGCACCGCCATCAGCACGCCGAACTGCGCCATGGTGGCGCTGTATTCGGCCATAGCCTGGATGGCGTTAGGCGGCGGGATTTCAATCGACATGCCGCCGGTTCCGGCCAGTTCGATGAGTTCGGGCAGAAATTTTATCAGCAGCGGGGTCGAAAGGCCGAAAAAGAGGAAAACGCCGCCGATAATCAGGAACTTGAAAGTACGCCACTGATCCATGAGCTCTTTAGCCAGCAACACCCCAAAACCGCTCATGCCGCCCCTCCCACCAGCTCCACGAAGATGTCCTCCAGACTGGGCAGGACGTTTTCGTAGCGCAGCAGGGTCAGGCCGCTGCCGGCGGCCAGAAGCGGCATTTCGCGCCTGGCCAGCACTACATCCCTGGCCTTGACGCGCAGCACCGGGGACTGGTTGACCGTCAGCGTTTCCACTTTTTCCACCCAGTCCAGTGCCTGAAGGCGAGCCGCGAAAGCGGCGCTGTCTTCCTCGAACTCCAGTTCAAAGGCCGACAGGGCATAACGCCCTTTTAACTCTTCGATGGAAGACACCGTCACCAGGCGGCCTTTGTCTATGATGCCGACCGTGTCGCAGACCCTCTCCACGTCGGACAGGATATGGGTTGACATAAATATAGTGGCCGATTCCTTCAACCGGGTGATGAGGGACAGCACATCGCGCCGGCCCACGGGGTCCAGTGCCGAGGTCGGTTCGTCCAGGAACAGCACCGAGGGACGGTTGACCAGAGCCTGGGCGATACCCAGCCGCTGCTTCATACCGCGGGAATACCCTCCCACCCGGCGGCCGGCGGCTTTTTCAAGCTCCACCAGTTCCAGCAGTTCCTCGCAGCGCGCCTTCATTTCGGCGGCGGGGAGATGGTGCAGCCGGGCGGTGAAATGCAGGTATTCGCGCCCGCTCATCCAGCTGTAAAAGGCGGGCACGTCCGGAAGGAAGCCGATACGCCCGCGCAGCGGCGCCGAGCCGATTTCTTCACCGTCTATCCAAGCGGTGCCGGCGGTGGGGTGGGAAAGGCCCATCAGCAGCTTGACGGTGGTGGTCTTGCCAGCCCCGTTGGGACCCAAAAAGCCGAAAACGCTGCGCTCGGCTACTTCCAGGTCAAGGCTTTCCAGCGCCGCTACGGCTCCAAAGCGCTTGTCAGGTTTTCACACTTGATCGCCGGCAACGCTGTCCTCCTCACGCCCCACCAGCAGGTAAATAATGGGACCGATGAGTTTCACCAGCACAATGATGAGAATCCACACCACTTTGTTGCCGCCCTTGACCCGTTGACGTTTGATGACATCCAGCAGCGCCCAAATCATCAGCCCCAGCTGCAGCAGGATAAGCGGGATGACGAGCAGCAGAAACATAGCGGATATGCCGAGAAAATCGTAGTCTATGACGCCTCCCGTCAAATTGAAAGTTTATCGAATACAGGCCTGAGGCGGGCATAGGTATCCGCCAGTGCCTCGTTGACAACCTTGGTATCAGCGGTGACGGGCATGAAATTGGTGTCGCCCGTCCAGCGCGGCACGACGTGGGTGTGCAGGTGCTGCTCCACGCCGGCGCCCGCGGCGCGTCCCAGGTTGAGGCCGGTGTTGTAGCCGGCCGGCTTGAACACCTCTTCCAGCACCTCGATGCAGGCCGAAACCAGGTCCAGATGCTGGTGGCGTTCGACGGGGGTGAGCAGGCCGAGGCGGGCGATGTGCCGTAGCGGCGCCACCATCAGGTGCCCGCCGTTATACGGAAACATGTTCAGCATGACAAAATTGTGGGATGCGCGGTAGAGGACCAGGTTCCCGGCGTCATCGCCGGCTGCCGGCTTGGTGCACATGATGCACCCTTGTTCCTCCCGGCCGATGGCTTTATCAATGTACCTCATGCGCCAGGGCGCTTCCAGGTATTCCATGACGGTTACTCCCCCGACTGGCCATTGTAGAGAAGCCGGGGGAGGTTGTCAAAAACCCAAATCCAAACTTGCTATAATGTCATGGGGGATAAAAACTTGAATTACCCGGACAGGATTCTTTACCAGGTCAACAAACCCGCCCGCTATACAGGCGGCGAATGGAATTCAATTCGCAAGGACTGGCACGGCACCAGCCTCAAGATAGCCCTCAGTTATCCGGACGTGTATGAAATCGGCATGTCCAACATGGCGGTCGGCATTCTCTATGAAGCGCTGAACGCCCAGCCGGATGTGCTTTGCGAGCGCGTCTTCGCCCCCTGGTGGGACCTGGCCGGCCTGCTCAGGCGCGAAAAACTGCCGCTGGTGAGCCTGGAAAGCGGACACGCTCTCAGCGATTTCGACGTCGTCGGCTTTTCGCTGGGTTATGAGCTGACTTTCACCAACATTCTCAGCATCCTGGACCTGGGAGGGATTCCGGTATGGGCCCGGGACAGGGATGAGAGTTGCCCGCTGGTCATCGCCGGGGGCAGCTCCTGCTACAACCCGGAACCGGTAGCGGATTTTTTTGACCTCGTCGTCATCGGCGAGGTGGAAGAACTGCTGCCGGAACTGGTAGCCCTGTTCAAAGAGCACCGCGGCAGCGCTAAAACCAGGAAAGAGCTGCTGCGCCGGGCGGCGGCGCTGCCTGGAGTGTACGTGCCGTCCTTCTATGAAGCTTCTTACCGGGACGGGCTATTCCAGCGGCTCGCCCCGGTTGAAAGCGGCGCGCCGCCCAGAATTACCCGCCAGTTCGTGTCGCGCATGCCGCCGGCGCCGGTAAACCCCATCGTGCCTAATATTGAAATCGTACATGACCGCGCCGGGGTGGAAATCAGCCGCGGCTGCTGGCGTGGCTGCCGCTTCTGTAACGCGGGCATCATCTACCGCCCGCTGCGGGAAAGGCCGATGGAAGAAGTGTTAAAGGCGGTAGATGAGCTCATCCGCAATACCGGTTACGACGAAATTTCGCTGGTCTCGCTTTCCAGCGGGGATTATTCGCGCATCGACGAACTGGTGGCGGCCATCGCCGGAAAATACGGAGGCAGCCTGGCCGTGTCACTGCCCAGCCTGAGGCTGGACGGCCACGCGGTAGCCCTGGTGGACTCGCTGCCCAACCGGCGCAAGAGCGGGCTGACCTTCGCCCCGGAAGCCGGCAGCCCGCGCCTGCAAAAGGTAATCAACAAGCACATCCCGGAGGAGGAACTGCTGGCGGCAGCTGAAAGCGCCTTCCGGCGCGGCTGGACGGGGCTCAAACTGTACTTCATGCTAGGGCTGCCCACCGAAACGGCGGAGGATGTCGAAGGCATCGTGGAACTGGTCAGGAAGGTGCAGGCGGCAGGCAGGGGTGCCCCGCGCACGCCCCAGATTCGCCTTAGCTTTTCGACCTTCGTGCCCAAGCCGCACACCCCATTCCAGTGGGAAGCGCAGGAAGGCGAAGCCAGCCTGATGGCCAAACACAGTCTGCTTAAAAACCAGCTCGGCAAGCGCGGGGTCAAGATGAACTGGCAGGACACCCGCGTCAGCCTGCTGGAGGCGGTCATGTCCCGCGGCGACCGCCGGTTAAGCGCAGTAATTTTTACTGCCTGGCAAAACGGGGCGGTTTTCGACGGCTGGAGCGAAAGTTTCGATTTTACCGTCTGGCAGCGTGCCTTCGATGAGCATGGTTTGGACCCGGCAAGCTACGCCACCCGCCGGCGCTCCCCGGATGAGGCATTGCCCTGGGAGCACATCGATACCGGTGTTTCCGCTCCTTTCCTGTTGCGGGAGAGGGAACGCGCCTTGGCGGCTGAAGCGACCCCGGACTGCCGCAGCGCCTGCGCCGCCTGCGGGCTGGAAGAGCGGGGATGCGTCCAGCCGGGAACCGGCTAGCCGGCACCCCATACGAACGAATCAGCTTGTGTTCAGCCGCGCTCTGAGGTAAAATACGGGGTTAATGCCCCCGGATATTACGAAGAAGATGATACTGAACGATAAAGAGGACCAGGCCCGCCTGATACGCCAGGCCAGCAAGCAGGCCATCGCCCTGGCCATGGACGGGCGCTGGAAGGAGGCTGTCGAGGCCAACAATTCCATCCTGACCAGCTTTCCGGATGACGTAGATACCTACAACCGCCTGGGCCGGGCGTATATGGAACTGGGGGATTACTCCGAAGCCAAGAAGGCCTACAGGCGCGCCCGCGAATTGGATCCCTACAATACCATCGCGGAGAAAAACCTCAAGCGGCTGGCCAACCTCGATGACGGCTCACAGACCAATGAGAACGCCGGCAAACTGGTTGAGCCGCGCTTTTTTATCGAGGAAATCGGCAAGGCGGGCGTGGTCAGGCTGGTCAACCTGTCCCCCAAAGAGACACTGGCCAGGCTGGTGGCCGGAGACCGCGTCAACCTCAAACCGGATGGAGCCAACCTGGCGGTGACCAGTGAGGAAGGCAAAGCCGTCGGCTGGGTGGACCCCAAGCACGGCAAACGGCTGCTGCAGCTCATCGCCGGCGGCAACCAGTACCTGGCTACAGTGACCAGTTCGTCGGATGAGGGCGTCGCCATCATCATACGCGAAACTTTTCAGCACCCCTCGCAGGCCGGGCAGCTCTCTTTCCCCTCCAAAGGCCTGGAGGCGGTGCGCCCCTTTGTCAGCGACAAGCTGATAAGGCAGCAGATGGAATATGAAGAGGGCGGATTGGATGATTCGGGGTTCGGGACGGACGAAGAGGGTGAAGCAGGGCCGGAAGAGCTCCCCGAAGAAACCGAAGAGGAAGAGGAATAAGGCATGACCATCGGTAAAGTGACACCTGTTAAAATCGAAGACGAGATGAAGACTTCCTACCTGGATTACGCCATGAGCGTCATCATCTCGCGCGCCCTGCCCGACGTGCGCGACGGGCTGAAACCGGTTCACCGCCGCATCCTGTTCGCCATGCGCGAGCTGGGCATTCTGCACAATACCCCGCACAAGAAAAGCGCGCGCGTGGTCGGCGAGGTGCTGGGCAAGTACCACCCGCACGGCGATTCTTCCGTTTACGACGCTATGGTGCGCATGGCGCAGCCCTTCTCGATGCGCCACACGCTCATTGACGGCCAGGGAAACTTCGGCAGCGTGGACAATGACCCGCCAGCCGCCATGCGCTATACCGAGGTGAGGCTGGCCGATATCGCCGAGCAGATGCTGGCAGATATAGACAAGGAAACGGTGGATTTCGTACCCAACTTCGACGACAGCCTCAAGGAACCCTCGGTGCTGCCTTCACGGGTGCCCAACCTGCTGGTCAACGGCAGCGCCGGCATCGCCGTGGGCATGGCCACCAACATCCCGCCGCATAACCTGGGCGAAATCTGCCAGGCCGTGGGGTATCTGATTGACAATCCCGAGGCCGGCGCCGAGGACCTGATGAAGTTCGTCAAGGGACCGGATTTCCCCACCGGCGGCATCATCCTGGGGATGGACGGCATCC
>CAZPAL010000052.1:0-5484 GCA_964584525.1 uncultured Dehalococcoidales bacterium
AAGTATTTTGCTTTGACCCTTTCAAGAAACCACACGGTGGCCATCCTTTTCAACTCGGGGAATTTACACCACGTACGGGGATTCTACTTTGTACTGTGTATCAGGCACAAAATTTAATAACCACAAAACACGTTAGTGCATGTAGACGACCTGAGCGTCTGGATTATTGACAACCTTTCTGTAAACTGAAACAATCAACCCATGAAACTCTTTGGTTCATCTGGAATTAGGCGTGTTGTTGACTCAACTTTCCTGGATTTACTTTACAGGGTATCTTTAGTCGTTGGTAAAAAATATCGAAGAGTTGTTGTCGGTTGTGACAGCCGAACCACGTCTCCTGAGATTAAACGCATCTGCCTGGCCGGGTTACTCCATGGCGGATCTGATGCATACGATGCTGGAATGGTGCCTACCCCCACGCTGGCGGTGGCAGCTCGCCACTTTGATGCGGGGCTAATGGTGACAGCATCACACAACCCATCTGAATATAACGGAGTCAAGCTTATAAACCCTGATGGGTCTGCCTTCAGCATGGCACAGCAAAAAGAAATAGAAGATTCCATAGACGGTCACCCTTTAACACTTCGCCCACCGGTTGAATTCGTAGATAGCCACGAGTACGAAGGCGCTGTCGAGGAACACATAAAACTCATCCTTTCGCAATTTCCCCGATTCGAAGGGATTAAGGTGGTCCTCGACTGTGATAATGGGGCCGCCTGCGCAGTCACGCCCGAGCTTCTCGCACGATGGGGTGTGAGGTCGTAAATCTCAATTCATCACCTTCAGGTGATTTCAAGCACCCCTGTGAACCTCTCAAAGAAAACCTGACCGAGCTGATGGCAGAGGTAAAAAAACATCATGCTGATGTCGGAATTGCACATGATGGTGACGGCGATCGCATGATGGCTGTTGATGACCTGGGAAGGTTTATCGATGGCGATATCCTGATGCGTATGCTCGTCTACGAGCTAGGAGCACGCAATGTGGTTACGACCATTGATGCCTCCATGATTGTCGACGAGTGCAGATGTCAAGTCGAAAGGACTCCGGTGGGCGACAAATATGTTTCTGAAGCTCTTATGCATGGTGGAGACTTCGGAGGGGAGCCATCAGGTGCTTGGATATTCCCAAAGCTGTCACTTTGTCCTGACGGAATGGCTGCAGCATCGTACCTGGTTAGCCTGGCATCAAGAGATGGAATCTCCGAATTGGTGCGAGCCATACCCCGATATCCAATTCTTCGTTCAAGCATAGCGACCGCCGACCATGATATCGCCTACTATGAAAACCAAATGGTCTCCAAACTCAAGCCTGTAAAAATTTCGCGCGTGGACGGATTAAAACTATATTTTTCTGACGCGTGGCTGCTGTTACGCCCATCCGGAACCGAACCGAAGGTACGACTCACCGTGGAAGCGCAGGAGATGAACCGGGCGCTCGCCCTCCAGAATGCCGTCCTTGAATTAATACAAAGAGGGTCAAAATGAAAGCAGTAATTTTAGCCGCCGGAAAATGTACAGATATGTTCGTGCTTACAGACAGCCGTCCCAAACCCATGATCCCCATCGCCGGCAAACCTATGCTCGTGCATCTACTCAACGCCCTCAGGGATGCTGATGTAAAGGACATTACGATTGTAGTTGGTTACAAAGAAAACTTGTTTCGCGATTACTTCTCCAATGGTAGCAGGTTTGGGGTGAGCATCGACTATTACCATCGCCCGGACGGCGAAGAATATGGGTCAACTCTGATTAGAATGGCAGACATGTTTACGGAGCCATTTCTTTTACTTGAAAGCAATGGACTGTTAGGTGTTAGTGAAATTACCCGCATGATATCCCCCTACAGGTGTTCTAGCGGGATAAACTCCAAGAATTTAACAAGTCGAGACTATTTTGGGTCAGCCAGTGTTCTAAAAGAGCCTGACATAACACCCGAGCCTGCTTTGTCGTACACCGGTATATATTATTTCCATCCGAGAGTCTTCGATGCCATTCGATGTTCCACACCCATCGGAGTAGATGAATGCGATTTCTCAAAGCCGCTCAATGCGTTACTTGAGCAAAACGTCGTTCAATCTTATTGCCTGATGGATTGCTGGCAACGGTTGAGGTACCCCTGGGACTTATTAGAAGCTAATGAGGAGCTCATGAAAAGTATAGCGGTGCGTAACGATGGTATTATCGAACCGGGTGTACAGATCCTCGGAAAGGTTTCCATCGGCGTTAACAGCCGGGTTCATTCGGGCAGCTATATCGTAGGTCCGGTTATAATCGGCGATGGCTGTGACATTGGACCTAATTGCTATCTGAGGGCCAACACGACTATTGGTGACGATTGCCATATCGGAGCTGCCAGTGAGGTCAAGAATTCGATTGTGATGCGTGGCACAAAGATTCCCCATCACAACTACGTTGGGGATAGCGTGATTGGAGAAAACTGCAATCTGGGTAGCGGTACCAAGATAGCTAATCTGAGATTGGATAAAAAGAACGTGATAATCAAAGGTATAGATACCGGCCGGCGAAAAATGGGAGCCATTCTTGGAGATGGCGTTCAAACTGGTATTAACGCCTCTATCGATGACGGCTCGCTCCTGGGAGACGGGGTAATGGTTGGGCCAGGCGCGATTGTCCATGGAGAGATTCCTCCTGGATCTAAAGTCAGGTAAAGGTTTTCCCCTCTTTTGTGACTGAGACTTATATAGACTATAATCTTTCCCAAGGGGAAACATCGGTTTTGAGTTTTCGTGATAAAAACCCCCGATTGGGTTTAACCGAGCGGCGAAAGGATTGAAGCAAGCATTGTGATAGATCTCGTATTGATAGTCCTTCTCTCAGCCGTCCTCGTGCCCCTTGTTGAGTACACCACTGGTGCAGGGCGCATCATCCTGGGTCTGCTGTTCATTATCTTTTCCCCGGGCTACACTCTTATTGCAGCGTTATTTCCCGCAAAGGGCTCCCTCGGAGGGATAGAGCGTCTGGCTCTCAGTTTCGGCTTGTCCATCGCGACGGTCCCTCTTATCGGGCTTCTACTGAATTACACGTCCTGGGGAATCCGACTCTATCCGGTGCTGTTCTCGGTACTGGGTTTTATTGTCGTGATGGCAGCCATAGCCACCTTCAGACGCCTTAGAATGGATTCTAGAGAGCGCTTCCAGGTAAACCTTGGTCAACCACCTGGCATCGGTATCTAAGTCATGGAAAGGGCAGGGGGCGTGGGACAGGATTCTGAGCGTGATTCTGGTGCTTGCCATCCTTGGGACAGTAGGGACCCTTGCTTATGTGGTGGCAAATCCCAAAGTGGGGGAAAGGTTCACCGAGTTTTACATATTGGGTGAGGGCGGCATGGCAGCTGATTACCCTGAAGAGTTGAAGCTGGGCGAAGCGGGAGAGGTTACGATAGGAATCATAAACCGCGAGCAAGAAACGGTGACTTACACAGTCCGGATTGCAATAAGTGACAAGGTGGTTACAACTCTTGAACCGATGACCCTGGAAAACGATGAAAAATCAGAACGATTGGCCAGTTTCAAACCAGTAACAATTGGTGCCGACCAAAAGATTGAGTTCAGGCTTTATAAAGCGGGGACGGAAGAGGTCTATCTGACAACCCACTTGTGGGTGGATGTCAATTAGTCGGGCGGTAAGCCATCGCATAATTTCGGACTGACAACCGCCAATAACATCTTTCTCATTTCGGATAATTTGCTCAGCCCGGCCTGCGTGTGACCCACTTTCTGCGCCATCACTGCTCCTATACTGGAGCGCTTTGCACATCAAGCAAGTCATCCAGTAGAATCAACACAAACAACAGCAGAGGGGAGTTTGTTAATGAAGGTATTGTTGATTAATGGGAGCCCGCATAAAAACGGCTGTACCTATACCGCCCTTTCGGAAGTGGCCGGGCAGCTCAACAAGCATGAAATTGAAACCAATATACTCCATATCGGAACCGGTCCTATCCGCGGTTGTATAGCCTGTGGCAAGTGTGCGCAAAGCGGGTATTGTATTTTTAACGACGATGCAGTCAACAAGTGTGTCGATTTGGTCCGGGTAGCTGATGGCCTTGTGATTGGTTCCCCGGTCTATTATGCCTCTCCCAACGGAGCTCTCTGCGCATTTTTGGACAGGATGTTCTTCAGGAAATCTGCTGCATATGCCTATAAACCAGCCGCTGCCATAGTCAATTGCCGCCGCGGAGGGGCGACCACCGCCTTCGATGCCCTGAACAGGTATTTCTCCATTTCGAGAATGCCCATCGTTTCTTCACAGTACTGGAACGAAACGCATGGAACTACTCCGGATGAAGTAAGGCAGGACCTGGAAGGCATGCAGACCATGCGCACCCTGGGGGATAACATGGCCTGGCTCTTGAAATGCATCGACTATTCCAAGCAGGTTGTACCGTATCCAGTGAAAGAGCCTCCGACCCCGACGAATTTTATTCGTTGAAACGAAACATGCGGATATCAAAATATCTCGATGGTCATTGGCTAAATTCCCAGGAATCGGGCCTGCTTCAATTGCCTGTGGGCGATGATTGGCATGAGGGAGAGCCCCTCCGGACGACATATGTGATGTAGTGCGAACCCAGGTAGTTTAGCCCCTAAAATTTTAGGGAATTTATAGCCGATTTTGTACCTTTAGTTAATTCAGCTATCTACACCTTCAATTGTAATCTCATGCACCACCTTATTGGTATAACACCGAGTAGCAACCCCGCTCTGTTGGCAAAACGTTGATTCTTCCCCTATCACTCACTATAATGAGCATATACTCTATCAATGGAGTTTGCAGAATGCTAGGACCACATATCATAACTACGATAAATCAAAAAGTACTGAGCTTTCTTGCCAAGTTTTCAGATGATGAATTTTATGAGCGGCAAGTTGCACGAACCCTCGATATATCTTATGGCTCAGCAAACCGTTCCCTGAATCAATTATTTTCGACAGGTGCCATTAAAAGAAGACAGGAAGGAAGGATGTTCTTCTATTCGATCAATGACTCTAACCCCTCTGTGACTGAGTTCAAGAAGTTGGTAAATTTGCTGCTACTAGAGCCGCTGGTGGAGAGTTTGCAAAAGAGTGCCTGCCGAATAGTGCTCTATGGAAGTAGCGCCCAGGGTACTGATACTTCTCAAAGCGATTTCGACTTATTTGTAGTCACAAATAACAAGGAAAATACAGTTGGGATTGTTAGTGGATTTAGTCTTCCTAAGGGCTTCGAAAACCTTCGTATCCAGTCGGTGATAAAGACTCCAGTCGAACTACTTCAAGCAGGCGAATCGGAGAAGACATTCATCGAAGAAGTTGAACGTGGAATAGTTCTATGGGATAAGGCTGCTAATGAATCAAGACTTTAAGCAGTGCCTGGAGAATAAGAAAATCATTCCCTTTGAACGGGGCAAGGATCTGGTCAAGAAAGAACTTTCAATTGGTGAAAGTGATCTTTTGGATGCTAAAGCGGGTTTTCAAGAGAA
>CAZPAL010000052.1:5494-8733 GCA_964584525.1 uncultured Dehalococcoidales bacterium
AATGGTCAACCATTCAGGCTTACTATGCGATGTTCCACGCTACACGTGGACTGATCTACTCAAAAGGCTACCGTGAAAAAAGTCATTACTGTCTTTCAGTTGCTTTAAGAGTTCTGTTTGTTGAAGAAGGTAAACTAGACGCTCAGGCTGGACGAGATTTTCTGAATGCCATGAATCTGCGCGAAGCCGCAGACTATGGAGCAGAGTTCTCTGAGGCAGGGGCGATGGCCGTCATTTCCGCCGCCGAGAAATTCATAGGGAAAGCGAGAAGCCTGCTCGGGATTGAAGAATAACATGTAAATCCGATATCTAGGAATCCATGATAACCGAATGCACCGATGCAACGAGTAACCAACGACCCAAAAGCGCCTTGTTGTAAATGTCCAGTGAAAAGCCACCCACTGTGCCTCCCTAAAACCCACCCACCCGTATTGCGTCAAAAGTAACTGTTACCGAAAGTTGGACGCAACGCCGAGAAATTGAGCCATTCGCCGCTCAGGAATTGAGCCACTCCTTGAAGTCCGGTAATCTACATGGAGATCCAGTAGATGCCGGAGGAAAGGAATGCTACGAATGGACAAGGTCTACGTTATACGCCACAAGGTGCTCGTGGAGCACCGCAGTATCCGCTCCGTTGCCCGTGAAATGGGCGTAAGCCGTAACACGGTCGCCAAATACCTCGAGATATCCGCCCCGATCAAAAAGGTAACCGCTCTCCGAAACAGACCGGTAACGGCCATAATTGAGCCACGCATCGATGAGATCTTAAGCGAGTGGGCAGGGCGTGTCACGCCGAAGCAGCGCCTTACCGGCACCCGTATCCATCGCCAGTTGGTCGAGGAAGGCTATCAGGCCGGTGTTACCGTCGTCCGGGACTATCTCCGTGAAAAACGCCGCCGGACGGCGGAGGTGTTTATCCCGCTGGTCCACCGAGCGGGAGAGGAGGGACAGGTCGATTTCTTCGAGGTGACGGTAGAAATAGACAGAGACCTCCGTCGTGCCTGGAAGCTGTTATTGCGTCTGCCCTATTCGGGACGTGATTTCACCTGGCTTTACGAGTCCTGCGACCAGTTATCTTTCCTGGACGGCCATGTCCGGGCGGCGGCGCATTTTGGCGATCTGCCGCAGCGGCTGGTGTACGATAACCTGACGGCGGCGGTGAAACGCCGGGTGGGACTTGCCCCGGAGCTCACCGAGCGTTTCCAGGCGCTGGTCAGTCACTACCTCTTCGAACCGTGTTTCGCCCGACCCGGTGAAGGACATGACAAGGGCAGCGTCGAATCCCGGGGGAAGGGGATACGGCTCCAGCATCTGACCCCGGTGCCCCGCGGCAACAGTCTGGCGGAGATATCCTCAGCACTGATTCACGAAGTCGAGAAGGCCTGGTGGGGGCGGGCCCAGGGAGACGGCCGCCGATGCCGGGACCTGTGGCAGGAAGAACAGGAGAAATTATTAGCTTTGCCGGAGAGGCCGTTTGAAGCCAGAAAGACCCTGCTGGTACCCGTATCCAGCAAAGCAACGGTGCAAATAGGGGTGGCCACCTACTCGGTGCCCTCCGGATGGGCACGACTGGAAGCCACGGCATATGTGGGCGTCGAGGATATCAGGCTGGTCTGCCGCGGCGAGACGGAAGTGGTACCGCGGCAGAGACGTGGCGGCAAGCGGATCCGTTACCGGCATTATCTTCTGGAACTGGCGAAGAAGCCACAGGCGGTGCGCCAGGTGGCGCCGGAGTTGGTGAGGGAACTAGGTGAGCCTTACGGCCGGCTCTGGTCTCTGCTGGTGGGCCGCTACGGCACCAGGGAGGCCTCACGGGTGTTGTCACGGGTAATGGGAGCGGTGGTAGACTACGGCTCTGAAACGGTCACCGAAGCCCTTGAGGCCGCACTGGAGGCCGGACGGTGTGATCTCCTGGCCCTGGCAGGGAGAATCCAGCAAAGCAATCCCGTCGTTGAGGTGCCGGCTGCATTGCAGAGCTATGAGATCGAGGCGGGCTCACCGGCGGATTACGACGTCCTCCTCCAGGGAGGTGTGCGATGAGCGAGGCCGCCATCCGTGAAGCTGTACTCGGTGAGCACCTGCGTGGCTTGAAGATGCCCGGGGCGGCAAAGGAATACCAGTCCCTGGCCCGCCAGGCGCGTGACGGCGGCTGGGCTTATGAAGAATTTCTCCGTCATGTCCTGGAAGCCGAGATGCGGTCCCGCCAGGAACGCACCGCCACCCGCCGGCTGCAGGAAGCCCACTTCCCCGATATCAAGACTATGGACCAACTGGACTGGGACGCGCTCAAGGGGATATCCCGCCCCAAGCTGCTGGAACTGGCCAGCTGCGCTTACTTAAACCGGGCGGAAGACGTCATCCTAGCTGGTCCCATCGGTACGGGAAAAACGCATGTCGCCATTGCTTTAGGGGTGGAAGCCGCCCGCCGGCGTTTCCGGGTGAGCTTTACCCGGGCGGCGGAACTGGTGCGTATGCTGCTGGAGGCCCGTGATGAACGGCTCCTGGGACGGCTGCACCGGCGATTGGAGAGAGATGACCTGCTGATCGTAGATGAACTGGGATTTGTCCCTTTTGACCGCGCCGGAGGTGAACTGCTCTTTAACCTGCTCTCGGAACGCTACGAACGGCGCTCGACCATGATCACGACCAACCTGGCCTTCAGTGAATGGGTGCAGGTCTTCGGTGATGCCAAGCTCACTACCGCCCTGCTGGACCGGTTAGGCCATCACTCGCATATCCTGACGACTCGTGGCTCCTCTTACCGGAGCCGGAACAGGGAACTCGAAATAGCCGCAAGCACCAAGACGAAGGAAAGTGAGGCAGAGGATAAAACGATGAAAGATTGATTTTCAACCAGAAGAGCTATTATACTAAACGCCGGAGTGGCTCTATATTAAAACGGCGTTTGGCTCAGTTTTAAACCGTTGCCACCACATAAACCTCATATGTTCTAAGCCCACTATAACACAAGAATTTCTTAAATAAAATCCCTGGTGGCTCAGAAACTGTCAACTGGAAAATCACACCGGAGAATGTTCGCTATATTTTCGGTGTTAGGGATTTGTTGATGAGTTTTGAGTTACTGCAGGTTGTGCCAAAAGAGAACTAGTGCTAGTATTAAATCAAATAAATAGAAAGGGGGGAATGGATCCCCCAAAGCTGCTGCTAGTTTTAAAAACCGTTCCTCTTAATCAGCAGGTTCAGCGTTCGATTCGCTGGCGGCTCATTTTTAAAGCTAA
>CAZPAL010000053.1:0-8701 GCA_964584525.1 uncultured Dehalococcoidales bacterium
ATTCCGGCGCTCACTATACCCTCTTACCCGGAGTTGGGGTTCCCATCATCAACGCCGGGGACGGCTGGCATGCCCATCCCACCCAGGCCTTGCTGGACCTGTACACCATGCAGCGCCATAGGGGGCCGATTGCCGGGAAAAAGGTGGTAATCATCGGGGACGTGCGCCACAGCCGGGTAGCGCGCTCGAATATCTGGTGCCTGGATAAAATGGGAGCCCGCACCGTGATATGCGCGCCGCCTACGCTCCTTCCGCCCGGTCTCGGACGGGAGAACGGCGGCATTTTCCCGGTGGTGGAAGTGGAGATGGATATCGAGCGCGCACTGACGGGAGCCGATGTGATTATGACGCTGCGGTTACAAAAGGAGAGAATGCAGAGCGGCGTTCTGCCGAGCGTCGGTGAATTTGTCAGCGGGTACCAGTTGAACAGCCGTCGGCTCAAGTCGGCCGGCGCAGACGCGCTGGTCATGCATCCCGGCCCCGTCAACGAGGGAATCGAAATCACCCGTGAAGTAGCGCATGGCCCACAATCAAACATTGCGGAACAGGTAGCCAACGGGGTGGCGGTGCGCATGGCGCTGCTGTACCTGTTAACCGGAAAGAGAGCAGCATGAAAGACCTACTCATTACTAACGGGCACGTGATGGATGCCGCGCAGGGCATCGATGAAAAAGCCGACGTCATGATAAGCAACGGGCGTATCAAACTGGTCAACCAGCATATCCCGAATGGTGGATGCGAGGTGATTGACGCCGCGGGAAAGACGGTCTGCGCCGGTTTTATCGACCTGCACTGTCATCTGCGCGAACCCGGGCAGGAAAGCAAGGAGACAGTTGCCACCGGCACGTGCGCGGCCGCTGCGGGAGGGTTTACCACCCTGTGCGCCATGCCCAACACTGTACCTCCTCTTGACAATAAAATAGTGACAGCCTATCTGGCTGAGATTATCCGCCGGGACGGCCTGGTGCGGGTGCTGCCCGTGGGTTGTATCACCCGCGGCCGCCTGGGAGAGGAACTGGCGGACATGGCCGAACTGGCCGCAGCCGGCGTAATCGGGTTCAGTGACGACGGCAGCCCGGTTAAAAGTTCGCGCCTGATGCGCCGCGCGCTGGAGTACAGCCTGGCGCTTGATTTGCCGGTGATAGACCACTGTGAAGACGCTGAACTGGCTGAAGGCACGCAGGTGAACGAAGGTATTGTTGCCACCCGCCTCGGCCTGTCTGGCGCTCCGCCGGCGGCGGAAGAAATCATAGTTGCCCGCGATATCATTCTGGCGGAACAGAGTGGAGCCCGTTTGCACATCGCCCATGTCAGCTCGAAGGGTTCGGTTGAGCTTATCAGGCAAGCCAAGGTACGCGGGGTCAGGGTAACGGCCGAAGTCACCCCGCATCATCTGACCCTGACCGAGAATATGGCGCTGGGGTATAACACCCTGGCCAAGGTCAATCCTCCGCTCAGGACCGAACGGGATATCGATGCCCTTGTCCATGGGTTGATGGACGGTACTATCGATGCTATCGCTACCGACCATGCGCCCCATGGCGTAACTGACAAGGCCTGTGAGTTCAACCTGGCGGCGATGGGCATCTCAGGCCTGGAAACCGCCTTCGGCAGCCTGATGAAACTGGTGCGCTCCGGCAGGTTGCCGCTGGCACTGGTGGTGGCCAAGCTTACTTCCGGCCCGGCACGGGTGCTGGGTAAAAAATTCCAGATGCTGGGCAGTCTGGCGACGGGTTCCCCGGCTGACGTGGTTATACTGGAACCGGACCGCGAATGGACGGTTGATGTCGCACAATTCCAGTCCAAAGGTAAAAATACCCCCCTCGATGGCGAAGTTTTGCGCGGCAAGGTTGTCCTCACCCTTTACGGCGGCCGGGTAGTTTACCGGGATGAAGGATATAAAAATGAGTAAACTGGCCTTATTGGTGCTGGAAGACGGCAGCATGTACCAGGGAGAGCACTTCGGTGCGGAAACGGACGCGGTGGGAGAAGTTGTCTTCAATACTTCCATGACCGGTTACCAGGAAATGTTGACCGACCCTTCTTATGCCGGCCAGATAGTAGTGCCCACCTACCCCCTGATGGGCAATTACGGCGTCAACGGTCTGGACGACGAATCGGGACGTATCCAGGTACGGGCGTTCGCCGTTCGCGAAACATGTGCCAGCCCCAGCCACTACCTCAAAGACAGCACCCTGCATGAGTATCTGGCAGCAGGCGGTATCCCCGGCATTTCCGGGCTGGATACGCGCGCTATCACCCGCAGGCTCAGAACGAATGGGGTCATGATGGGTGTGCTGACCACCACCAAAACTCCCCAGCAAGCGCTGGAGTGGTTAAAGAATACCCCTGATTACGGCAGGATTGACCATGTCAGGGGTGTCTCAACCGCCGGCGTTTACCGCTGCCCTGGGGAAATAGAGGGACAGCTAAATATCGTTGTAGTGGATTGCGGGTGCAAATACAATATCCTGCGCCTGTTGGAGAAACAGGGCTGCAACCTGACGTTGGTGCCCGGTTCCACTTCCGCACGGGATATTCTAGGTCTCAATCCGGACGGAATACTGCTTTCTCCCGGCCCGGGCAACCCGGAATTGCTGGATTATGTCGTCCACAACATCCGCGGGCTTATCGGATACAAACCTATCATGGGGATATGCCTGGGTGTGCAGTTGCTAGCCAGGGCCTTCGGGGCCGGCACATTTAAACTGAAGTTCGGCCATCGCGGCGGCAACCATCCGGTGAAAGACCTGGCTACCGGGCTTGTTCACATCACCGCTCAGAATCACGGTTACGCAGTCGACCCTGATACCCTGCCGCCCGAACTGGTGGTCAGCCATATCAATCTGAACGATGGCACGGTTGAAGGCTTGCGCCATACCAGTTTGCCGATATTTGCCATTCAATATCATTCCGAAGCGTCGCCCGGGCCTTTCGATAACACCTATATCTTCGACGAGTTTACCCGGATGGTACGGGCTGACAAAAATGGCGGCAATGCCAGCGGGGGTTGTCGCTGATGGCCGGGAACGAAAAGAAGACTCTGGAAGGAAAACCGATGCCTCCAAAACCATCCAAAGTGCTCATCATCGGCAGCGGGCCGATTATCATCGGCCAGGCCGCCGAGTTCGACTACGCCGGCACCCAGGCCTGCAAGGCCATGCGCGAAGAGGGAGTTGAGTCGGTGCTGGTGAATTCCAATCCGGCGACCATCATGACCGATGAAGACGTCGCCGACGTGGTGTACATCGAGCCTCTTACCGTCGAGGTGCTTGAACGCATCATCGCGCGCGAACGTCCTGACGGGCTGTTGCCCACGCTTGGCGGCCAGACCGGGCTCAATCTGGCGGTGGCGCTGGCGGATGCCGGCGTGCTGGAAAAGTACGGCGTGCGCGTGCTTGGCACGTCTATCGAGACCATCCGCACCGCCGAGGACCGGGAACTGTTCAAAGAACTGCTGATTGCCATCGGGGAACCGGTGCCGCTTTCAGCCACGGTCAAGGATTGGGAAGGAGCGCGTAGGGCGGTTAATGAAATCGGCTTGCCGGTGGTTATCCGTCCATCATTCACACTGGGGGGTACCGGCGGCGGCATGGCCCACACCTGGGACGAACTGGAACGCATCGTATCGGGCGGGCTGATGGCCAGCCCCACCCATCAGGTGCTGATTGAACGGTCGGTAGCCGGCTGGAAAGAAATCGAATACGAAGTGATGCGCGACGGCGCTGACAACTGCATCACCGTCTGCAACATGGAAAACCTGGACCCCGTGGGCATCCACACCGGCGACAGCATCGTGGTGGCGCCCTCCCAGACCCTCACCAACAAGGAATACCAGATGTTGCGCTCCGCCTCTCTTAAAATTATCAGGTCGCTTAAAATCGAGGGGGGCTGCAATATCCAGTTCGCTCTGGACCCGTTCAGCGCCAATTACGTTGTAATCGAGGTCAACCCGCGGGTCAGCCGTTCTTCGGCACTGGCCAGCAAAGCAACCGGTTATCCCATCGCCCGGGTGGCTTCCAAACTAGCCGTCGGCAGGCGCCTGGATGAAATTCCCAATGCCGTCACCGGTAAAACGATGGCCTCGTTCGAACCGGCGCTGGATTACCTGGTGGTCAAGATTCCCCGCTGGCCTTTCGATAAATTCACCTCCGGCGACAGGCTGCTGGGAACACAGATGAAAGCCACCGGCGAGGTGATGGCCATTGACCGCACCTTCGAAGGCGCCCTCCAGAAGGCCGTGCGCTGCCTGGAATTCGGCAAAAAATCCCTGTTGTGGGAAGATGCCTGCTGGGAGGATGGAGGCGATCTCGATAAGTACGCCCTGGAACCCACCGATTTACGCCTCTGGGTTATCATGAGCGCACTGCGGCGCGGCATCCCGACGCGCGCCATCGCCGGGCGCACCCGTATAGACGCCTGGTTCCTGGACAAAATGGCTAATATCGTCAGCTTTGAGCAAAGGCTACTGGCTGAACCGCTGACGCCTGAATTGATGTTACAGGCCAAGCGCATGGGTTTTTCCGATGTCCAGATAGGCACACTGGCTGACCGCTTGCCAGAGCAGGTGCGGCAACTGCGCCAGGGATGGGGCATTCGCCCGGTTTATAAAATGGTGGATACCTGCGCCGCCGAGTTTGATGCCGCCACCCCTTATTTTTATTCCACTTACGAGCAAGAGAACGAAGCCCTGCCCGACGGCAGTAAAAAGGTGGTGGTCATCGGCTCTGGCCCCATCAGAATCGCCCAGGGTATCGAATTCGACTACTGCAGCGTGCACTCTTCCTGGGCGCTGCAAAAATCAGGCTACCGGAGCATCATGGTCAATTCCAATCCGGAGACCGTATCTACCGATTTTGATACCTCCGACCGATTGTATTTCGAAGCGCTGGATGAAGAAAGCCTGCGCGACATTATCGAAAATGAAAGCCAGGAAGAATCCGGCTCCGGCGTTCCTCCGGCCATAGTGCAATTCGGCGGGCAGACGGCCATCAACCTGGCCGAGCCCCTCTGCCGGGCCGGTTTGCCCGGTATCGGTTCGACTTCTGAAACCATCGACCTGGCGGAAGACCGCGGGCGCTTCGAACGCTTCCTGTCCGGTCTGGGGATTCCCCAGGCTCCCGGCTCAGGGGTGCGCTCACTGGACGAAGCTTTAAACGTGGCCAACTATATCGGATATCCTGTGCTGGTGCGCCCCAGCTACGTCCTGGGCGGACGGGCCATGGAAATCGTGAATGATGCCACCGAACTGGTGCGCTATATGAAAGCCGCTACCGACCTCGATACGGGCCACCCGGTGCTTATTGACAAGTATCTATCGGGTAAAGAGGTGGACATCGACGCCGTAGGCGACGGTGAAACGGTCTTTATACCGGGGGTGATGGAGCATATCGAGCGCGCCGGGGTCCACAGCGGGGATTCCATGGCCGTCTATCCCGGACTCAAACTTAACCAGACCGAGATTGCCACTATCGTGGACTACACCATCCGCATCGGCCTCGGGTTGGGCATCAAGGGGCTGATGAACATCCAGTTCGTGGTGGTAGCCGATGAAGCCAACCGCTGCTCGACTGTCTATGTGCTGGAAGTGAACCCCCGCGCCAGCCGTACCATTCCCTTCATTTCCAAAGTTACTGGTGTTCCGATGGTTGAACTGGCAACCCGGGTAATGCTGGGAACGAGTTTACGGGAGCAGGGGTATGCTACCGGCATCCTGCCCGACAAAAATCTGGTGGCTATCAAAGCGCCGGTTTTCTCCATGTCCAAGCTGGTGGGGGTGGACACCTACCTGGGTCCCGAGATGAAATCCACCGGTGAGGTGATGGGAATCGACCACACCTTCGAAGCGGCGCTGGATAAAGCCCTGCAAGCTGCCGGTATGATGCTGCCTCCGCAAGGCAGCCTGCTGGTCAGCATCGCCGACCACGACAAGGCCGAAGCGCTGCCCATTTTGCGCAAGTTTTTTGCCGCCGGGTATCATTTCTATGCCACCGAAGGAACGTCCGAGATGATTGAGGCGGCCGGTATGCCGGTAAAATTCATCACTAAAAAGCTGTCCGAGGGGCACCCCAACGTGGTGGACATCATCCGCAACGGCGTCGTGGACGGGGTTATCAATACCACCACCGGGGGCCGCGTCCCGTTGCGCGACGGGTTTGAGATAAGGCGCGCCGCGGCTGAAAAACGCATCCCCTGCTTTACTTCACTCGATACCGCTTCGGCACTGGCGGGCGTGCTGGCCAACGACAGCCACGCATACAGCGTCAAGCCGCTGGCGGAATACAGGAACACGCCGTTTGAATAACAACACACTTTCTATGCAGCTTTCGGAGGTGGTCTCCCTGAGGGAGGTCATGCCCGGGGTGTTTCTGATGTGGCTGCTGGCACCGGCAATAGCCCGGGCGGCCAAACCCGGCCAATTTGTAATGCTCAGGTGCGGCAGCCAAACCTTTCTGCGCCGCCCGCTGAGCGTTCACCGCGTCAGCGCAGACCGACAACAACTGGCTTTCCTGTTTGCCGCCGTGGGAAAGGGCACCGGCTGGCTTGCCGGCCTGAAACCCGGGCAGCAGCTCGACCTGCTGGGCCCGCTGGGGACTGGTTTCCAGGTAGATGCCAACGCGTCCCGGCTCCTGCTGGTAGCTGGTGGGTTGGGGGTAGCCCCGCTGGGCTTTCTGGCTGACGAGGCACGCCTGGCAGGGAAGAATGTTACCTTGCTGCTGGGAGCGGCTACCGCTGCGGCGCTGTGCCCGGCTGAACTTCTGCCCGGGGTAGACGCTTGCCTGTCGGCTACCGATGACGGCACGCACGGGCACCGGGGTTTTGTAACACACCTGCTGGCGGACGCACTGCCGGAGGCGCAGCAGGTCTTTGCTTGCGGGCCGCTACCCATGCTGCGGGCACTGGCTGCCGACACATCCCTGAGCCGGTACCGCACCCAGGTGTCGCTGGAAATCCGCATGGCGTGCGGGCTGGGGGTGTGTTATGGTTGCACTATCAACACCGTGCATGGTCTGCGCCAGGTGTGCAAGTACGGTCCGGTTTTTGAAATGGCGGATATTCTCTGGCAGGAGTTGCGGGACATCTAAAACCGCGGGCGAGGGGCTATTTGCCGTGTATGAGCGACATAAATTCCGCCCTGGCAGCCGCTTTTTTCTGGAAGATGCCGCGCAAGGCTGAAGTAATTACGCTGGCTCCCGGTTTCTTGATGCCCCTCATTACCATGCACATATGCTCGGCCTGCACCACCACCGCCACCCCGTCCGGCTTGAGCGCGTTTCCGATGGCATCGGCGATTTCACTGACCATGCGTTCCTGAATCTGGGGACGGCGGGAGATACACTCCACCACCCTGGCCAGCTTGCTGATTCCCACCACCCGTCCCTCCACGTTGGGGATATATCCGATGTGCACCACGCCGAAGAAGGGCAGCAGATGGTGTTCGCACATGGAATAGAAAGGGATGTCCTTAAGGATTATCATCTCGCGGTGGCCGATTTCGTAACCCACCGCCAGGTCCGCTCTGGGGTCGCGGTTCATTCCTGAAAAGAGTTCTGCATACATCTCGGCTACGCGGCGGGGAGTGTCGCGCAGCCCTTCCCGCGCGCCGTCCTCGCCGATGGCCTTGATGATATCGCTTACCGCCTTCTGAATAGCCTCCTTGTCCATAACACCTCCGTTTTTTTGCCTGCATCCAAACGGGCGGGTTAGCCCCAGCCCAGTTTGGCCTCCACCTCTTGCAGGTCGCAGGGCAGTTTCATGACCGAGGGCGCGTTTTTAATGGCGGTGTCCGGGTCTTTGAGTCCGCTGCCGGTCACCACGCAAACTATGCGTCTTCCGGCGAAGTCCATCCCCTGAGCCCGCATTTTCATCAGGCCGGCGAAGGGCGACGCCGAGGCAGGCTCTCCGAAGATGCCCGCTTTTTCGGCCATGCTGTGGTAAGCCGCCAGAATCTCCTGGTCGCTAACCATGTCTATGATGCCTCCGGACTCATCCCTGGCTGCTACCGCTTTTTGCCAGCTGGCCGGGTTGCCGATGCGGATGGCGGTGGCGATAGTTTCCGGCTTTTCAATGGGATACCCTCGCACGATGGGCGCCGCTCCTTCTGCCTGGAAACCCATCATTTTAGGATTATGACTGCTTCTGCCAAGTTCGCGGTATTCTTTAAACCCTTTCCAGTAGGCGGTTATGTTGCCGGCATTGCCGACCGGGATGAACAGGAAATCCGGCGCATCCTCCAGCGCTTCGATGATTTCGAAAGCGGCTGTTTTCTGCCCTTCGATACGGTAGGGATTGATAGAGTTGACCAGCGTCACCGGGTGCCGGCTGGTGAGTTTCCGCACCATGCTGAGCGCCTGGTCGAAATTGCCGTCAATGGCTACGATGCGGGCTCCGTGCACGATGGCCTGGGCCAGTTTGCCCAGCGCTATCTTGCCTTCAGGGATGATAATGATGGTTTCAAGCCCCAGGCTGGCGGCGTATGCCGCCGCAGAGGCACTGGTGTTGCCGGTCGAAGCGCACATCACCGTTTTCGAGCCTTCTTCGACCGCTTTGGCGATAGCCATTACCATGCCGCGGTCTTTGAACGAACCGGTAGGATTGCAGCCTTCGAGCTTGAAATACAATTCAGCGCAGCCGGCCAATTTTTCCAGTTGGGGGGACCGCACCAGGGGAGTGTTACCCTCCCCCAGGGAAAAGATGGGAG
>CAZPAL010000054.1:0-8641 GCA_964584525.1 uncultured Dehalococcoidales bacterium
ATTCATCCGGCGACCATCTCAAAGCGGGAGTGAAGGCAGCGCCGTATCTAATTAAGCCCAACGTCTCCGAAGCCGAGGAGTTGCTGGGCAGGGAGCTAACCGGCGAAACAGATATTATCCGGGCAGCAAGGGAGATGGTTGGGCTGGGCGTGGAGATAGCCGTAATCTCGCGGGCAGCCGGAGGCCTCATTGCGGCCAGCGCCGGCGAGGTTATCAAGGCGGTTCCCCCGCAGGTGACACCGGTAAGTGCAGTGGGAGCCGGTGATTGCACGGTAGCCGGACTGGCTATGAAATTAGCGCAGGGCGCGGACCTCGCCATGGCCTGCCGCCTGGCGGCCGCCATGGGCACCGCAGCTGTGCTCACCCCTGGAACGGAACTTCTCAAACGGGCGCAGGTGGAAAAACTGCTGCCGCTGATTCAGATAAGCTCTCTCTAGCGCGTCAGGTTAATGTCGGGGATTCAACCGCGTGACATCCTTTACCTGCCAGAAAAGCTTCGATGCCGCTGGCGGTGCTGTCCAGGATTCTGTGCAGGGCTTCGCGGCTGTTGAAGGCTATATGGGGGGTAACAATTACCTTCGGATCACTAATTAGCGCCTCGTTCATTTCCAGCGTAGCCGGGCATTTATAATTTTTGCACAGCACAGCACGGTCCTCTTTAATCAACTCTTCACCCTCCAGCACGTCAAGCCCCGCCCCGGCCAAGCGGCCGCCATCCAAGGCGGCCAGCAACGCCGGGGTGTCCACCACTCCGCCGCGGGCTGTGTTCACCAGATAGGCCCCGCGCCGCATGAGCCCCAAACGTTGTTTATCCATCAGGTGATAAGTCTGGTCGTTCAAGGGGACGTGCAGGGTGACGACATGCGACTGCGCCAGCAAGACTTCGAGCGATGTATAGGTAAAACCGAGCACCTCTGCCAGTGGTTCATTCGGCCGCACGTCGAAGGCCAGCACCTTCATGCCGAAACCCCTGGCGATACGGATGACGTGCAGCCCGATACGTCCCGTCCCCACCACCCCCAACGTTTTGCCCATCAGGTCGAATCCCGTAAGGCCTGCGCTTGTGTAGTCGCCGGCTAGTTGCCGGCGCTGCGCCCGGTGGAGCCGGCGCGATAGTGACAGGATGAGGGCGAATGTAAGCTCGGCAACCGTGTTCTCGCCATAGTTGGGCACGTTGCAAACGGCTACGCCGCGCCGGCGGCACTCCTGGATATCTATATGGTCGAACCCTGTCGAGCGGGTGGAAATCAGCTTTAGCGATTTCAGCTTGGCCAGCGTATCCCGGTTCACTTTTGAATAAATGAAAACCGAGATTATATCTGCATCTGAAAACTGCGCGGCACTCTGGCCGTCCAGCACAGCCGGAGAAAACAATAGCTCATGTCCCTTGAGTTTCCGGCTAAGGTAGCGTTTTTCCCAGCTTTCTATTTCAAAAATGGCGATTTTCATCGGCAGCTTCTTTTTTTAGCCTGCGGAAGCACGGGGGACGTGTTGAGCCCGCGGGTCAGCATTCCAGCGGCAGTATTTTATCAAGCTCCAGGCTGGCCACGCCGGTGACGAGGTCGGCACCGCCGTAATACAGCAAAACACGCCCATCAATAACCACCGCCCCGCAAGGGAAAACCACGTTGGGCACCACGCCGACTTTTTCGTATTCGGTTTCCGGTTCGAACAGCGGTTTGGCGGTGCGGCCCAATATGTGCGCCGGGTTTACCAGGTCGAGCAGGACAGCCCCCACCCTGTAGGTCATGCCGCCGTCAACGCCATGGTAGAGCAGCAGCCAGCCTTTTTCGGTCTTCAGCGGCGGCGCGGCGATACCCAGTTTGAAGCTGTCCCACTGGCCTCTCCTGGGGAGCAGCCAGCGCTGCTCATCCAACCAGCGGGGTTTGACGAAATCCAGATTGGTGGTATAAGCCAGGTCGATGTCGTTGCCCAAGCGGTGATAAATCAGATACTTGCCGTTGACCTTTTCCGGGTGCAGGCAGGTATTCTTGTCGTCCACACCCGGGGGGGAAATAAGCCTGGGTGTCTGCCATTTCCAGCGCTGGTTCAGGAAGTCGGCAATATCGATGGAGGTAATAGCTACCCGCGGCGGGTGCGCGCCGTCAACGGCGGTATAGAACATGTAGATTTTATCCCCCATGCGGACAAGGCGCGGGTCTTCGCAACCCGAGTGGCCGCCGGCCTTGAGTTTCATTTCGAATGATTCCCTGGGGACATAAACAGGCTCGGGGTCCCGCCGTATGATGTTGTAGCCGTCCCGGCTGGAGGCATAACCCAGCACTGAGGTATTGTCATGCGACATGGCCCGGTACAGAATGTGGACCGCCCCGTCTTCGTAAATGGCTGCCGGGTTGAAGGTGGCTTTGGCTTCCCAAGCGTGGTCGGGGTTCGGCTCCAGGATGGGGTTGCCTTCAAAGCGTTCGAAGGTCGCGCAGCTTTCCGGCGGGGTTAACATGGACACCAGTAGCCTGTCCAGGTTGCAGGAGGCGATGCAGGTAGTGGTGTCGGCGGCCCCGTAGTATATGTTGAGGGTATCTCCCTCTACCAACGCCCCCGAAGGAAAAATCACATCGTGGACCGTACCCTCCACTTCGTATTGTTCGGTGGGGGTCAGCAGCGGCAAGTCGGTGCGCCCTATAATTTTTGCCGGGTCTTCAAGGTCCAATAACACGGCCTCTACACCGAATATTCTGTCGTTGGAGGCGTAGTTGGTGATGTAGCAGTAGATGAGTAGCCACCCTCTGGCGGTTTTCAAGGGAGGCGCCCCCGATTCGACGTGGTCCTGCGGCTGGCGCTGGAGCGCTAGAGCGTGCTCAGGAAGCGATGCGTGCCACTTTTCCCAGTATGCTGGGGACCACATTTCCTCGGGACTGTCAAAGGCGGCCAGGGCTATATATGCCGGCGGAATGTCGGTGTGCGCAGTCAGTACCGCCCACATCTTCCCCTTTATTTTTTCGGGAAAGAGGGACATGGCCTTGGCGTTGAAAGTCGTCACCAGGTGCTTTTCCTGGACGGTTTCAAAATCTGGGGTGAGCGCCACTCCTACCTTGATACCCTCGGCCCTGAACGGATAGCTCGAAAGCGCGGTATAAAAAATATAATTCATGCCTTCCAGGTGGGTTGCGCGCGGGTCTTCGCAGCCGAACTCCTCCCAGTGCTCCTCCGGCCTGACCAGCGGACGCCGTCCGCTGAAATGCACGCCATCGCGGCTCGAGGCGTAACCAACCTCGGACATGCGCATCCACTCCCCGACCCCCATATGGAAATGCGGGGTGGAGATAGCACGGTAAAGCAAGTGGGTCATGCCGTCGTTCTTCAGTGGGCACCCGTTAGTAACCGCCCATGCCTCCCATGAATTGCGCGGGTTAGGCCGCATGACGGGGTTCTCAGGATGCCGGGCGACAAAAATCACTTCATTCCTCCCTTATTTGCCGGGCGGTTGACCGGCGGCTGTCCGGTTAGTTTTCACAGGGCTCCCGGAGCAACCCTTCCAGCAGCCCGGTCAGACCTACCGAAGCGGTGCAAACGTAGGTGTCAGCTCCTCCGTAGTAGACAAAAAGCTGGTCTTCAATCACGGCCGCCCCGCAGGGGTAGGCGATGCCCGATTTATGCCCGCAGTTCTCATAAAACGCCCTGGGCTCCAGGATAGGCCGGCTGGTGCGGCGCAGAACCCGGGTAGGGTTATTCAGGTCGAGCAGCATGGCCCCTATTTTGTAATGGTACGAGTCGTTGTTATCCACTGCGTAATAAATCAACAGCCAGCCATGTTCGGTTTTAATGGGCGGGGCTCCGGCGCCGATTTTGCGGCTGTCCCAGGCACCCGGGCGGATGTTGATGGAATGCTTCCCCTCCAGGTAGGCGCCGTCTTCAAAATCCAGGTTGTCCATGTAATCAATCAGGATGTTGGGGAACACGCGGTGAAAAACCACGTATTTCCCGTCGATTTTTTCCGGCAGCAGGCAGCCGCTTTTATCTATGATACCGGGCTGCGAAACGATTTTGGCGGGGCTCCATTTCCAGTTTCTGACCTTGAAATCGTCGTAGGCTATGGATGTCGTGGCCAGACGAGGAATGTTGCGTCCGTCAAACGCCACGAAGAACATATGCACCGTATCGCCGATACGCGTCAGGCGGGGGTCTTCGCAGCCGGCAAAACGGCCGCCGGAGGCGAAGGCAATCTGGTTGTACAGCAATTCCTGGTCCTTTTCACAAGCCAGGCTGGCGCAGGTGTAGACGGGGTCCGGCGCCCTTTCCTCGATGGTGAATCCGTCCTTCGTGCGCGCGTAACCCAGCCTGGAAATATAATCATGCCCCTGGGCGCGGTAAAGGATGTGGACACCTTCCTCTGTCTGCAGCACCGCCGGGTTGAACGTCTGATAAGACTCCCACTCGTTGTCCGCTCGCGGGGCGATGATGGGATTGGTTTCCCGGCGGTTCAGAACCGGCACGCAGGCCGCTAAAACGGATGGGCGTCCACCCCCCGCCGCTTTCCAGTAGAGCCGCCCGCACCGCAACGCCCGAAGGCGCCTGTTTAAATGGTTAAAAAGAGAATAGCGCCTCCTGCGCCTGACCGTAACCGAACCCCGCCGCATAGTTGACCCCTATCTGTTAAAGATGATAGAGGAAGGGGGATTACAAAGGCACAACAAAAGAGGATGTAATATAAAAAATATATAACAAAGCCGTGACCGGGAAGGGCCAACAGTCGCCCGGACGATTCCGGGGAGACCTGTCACCCGGTGTTAGCCAGCGCCGCCGGGATAAGCTCCGCCAGTGAAGGATGGATGTGGATAGCCTGCATAATCTCGTTGCTGTGCCCGCGGGAGGCCATCGCGTTCACCACCTCCTGAATCAGTTCCGGGGCCGAGGGGCCGATGATGTGAAAACCCAGGATTTTGCCGCTTTCTCTCTTCAACACCACTTTGGCAAACCCTTCCCTTTCCATCATGGCCGTTCCCCTGGCTGTGTCGAAATAGCTGGTAGCAGCCACCGCCACCTCGCCTTTTTTGCGGGCCCCCGCTTCGGTTAGCCCCACCGAGGCAATCTGGGGATAAGAAAAAACGGCATGCGGTACCGCGCCGTAGTTTACTTTCATGCCGGCTCTATGCACCAGGTTTTGGGCCGGCCACCATGGCCTCTTCATCGGCCATGTGCTTGAACATATAGCGCCCCAGGACATCTCCCATGGCGAAGGTATCCGGGCTGGAAGTTTCCAGTGCGGCATTGACGTCGATGTATCCGTGCTTGTCAGCCCGGATGCCGCCTTTCTCAAGATTGAGGGTGTCGGCATTGGACTGCCGGCCGGCGGCTACCAGTACCTGCTCAGCCGCATATTCGCCCTTTCTGCCGCTGCGGCTGGTCGTCAGCACGGTTACGCCGCCGGGGCCGGATTTAACCTCCACCACCCGCGTTCCGGTGTGGACCTCCATGCGCCGGGCAAGGTTCTTTTTGAGCAGGGCAGAGATTTCGGGCTCCTCCGAAACGAGCAGGCGGGTGGCCATTTCGAGGATGGTGACGCGGCTTCCCATCGCGGCAAAGAAGTGGGCGTATTCAACGGCCACGTAACCCCCGCCGATGATTATGATGCTTGATGGCAATTCTTTTAACTCAAGCAGCGAGTCGCTGGTCAGGTAAGGAACGCTGTCCAGCCCATCTATGGCCGGGATGAGAGGGCGGGAGCCGCAGGCGATAAACACCTTTTTACCCTTTATCTGCTGGCCGTTGACCTCGAGCAGGCGCTCCCCGCTGAAATGGCAGGTTCCTTCGTAGAGATGCAGGTTTTCCAGGCGGGCGGCTCCGGCCCTGAAATGCCGCTGGTCGCTGCTGCGCAGACGGCGCATGCGCTGCATTACGGCCTTGAAATCAACGCTTTTTACCTCCGCTTCGATGCCCAGTTTGGCCGCTTCCCGGATTTCCACGACTCTATCGGCGGGATGTACCAACATCTTGGAGGGGATGCACCCCAGATTGAGGCAGGTTCCGCCCAGCGGCCCCCGTTCTATCATGGCCACTTTCAATCCGTGTTCGGCGGCTTCCTGGGCGATGACCGCTCCGCACCCTGAGCCGATGATGACAGCGTCGTAAGCCTTCATCACTTGTTCCTCCCTTATTTGCCTGAATCGAGCCAAGCGGCCGGGACTTAACTTTTATGGCCGTTCCCGTTATGACAAAAACTGATGATTTCAGCGAAGTCGCTAATGCGGGCCAGGTTGTTGGTTTCCCGCCCGCCGTCGTAGGTGAGGTTTATCCAGGGTTTTTGATACAGGGTGCTCAGTTTGCCCGACATGGCCGCCACGATGCCGCCCGGCATGCAGCCGTGGGGCATCACCGAGATTACACCGGCAAAATGTCTGTCACGCAGCCAGGTCAGCCCGCTGCCCAGGCTGAGGGGGGCCTCGCTGCCGCATTTGGGGGAGAGATAGCGGCGGGAGAGAGAGAGCAAATCGGAGGTGGAGGGCTCTTCCTCCACCAGGCGGCGGCATTGCCGGGCCACGGTGCGTTCGTCGGACTGCTGTACCTGGCCTTTGATGAAACTCAATGCCGCCTTTTTGAGTTTGCGGTCCTTGACGCCATCTTCGATATTGCGGAACGAAATGTATTTCAGCCATTCACCCATGGGTGAAACTACCACCTCCAGCCCTGCTCTCTCGCAATCACCTATGAGGTCATGGTTGCTGAAAACGTTGGAACGCAGGAAAATCTCGCCGTTGATGCCCACTACCGGCCGGCGCGGTATCCCGGGTGAAGATGATTCTCCGAACTCGGCGGCCGCCCGCTGGAGCACATCGGCGGAGAATGCCCGGCGGCGGACCATTTCAACCACTCTGCCCCCATACCGGGCGAAGAGGCTGTCGGCCAGTCCGGCCTCTTTCTCATAGGGGCGTGTGCGCCACAACAACCTTTCCAGGTAATCGAACGCCACGATACCCTTCCATGCCAGGCGTTCAAAGCCCGTTCCCAGGTTCAAATCACGGTAAGCGTTGTTGGAAACCGAAGTTAGTAGCGGGAGGTTGATGCCCATCTCCCTGAGCACCCTCATCTGTTCGATGGAGTACTTTCCCAGCCGGCATGGGCCATACGAGCCGGCCATGAACACTTCAATATTGTCGAGTCTTCCGCCGTTGTCGTGGTAAAAGCGGATGAAATCGCCCAGGCACACCCGGTAGGGCAGGCATTCGGTACCGGAAGTCACCTGGTTGCTGTACTCAAGGCTGCGTTCATCCGGCTCGGGGAGGACCATCACCTTGGCGCCGCAGGCTTCCATGGCAGCCGCCAGTACTTCGGCATGGGCTGCCATGCGCGGAATGATAATCGTCTTGAGGGTGTTGATAACCGGCGATGCCCCCCGGTAAATCCGCTCGGGGCGCACCGGAGACACAGTCGGTTTGCCGAAGCCGCGGATGGTGTCCGCAAAGGCTTCGAGGCGGGTCACGATGCCCGCTTCGGCGGCGTGCTCGTCGATTTCCAGTTGGCCCAGCGGCTTGCTGCCCATGATATCCTCCACCACCTTGAGCATGAAAGAATTGGGACCGCAGCCGAAATTGGTGAGCACCAACCCGAACAACTGAGGGTCGGCGGACACAATGGCTGCGCCGGCAATGTACCTGCTCTCGGCAGCCCAGTAAGGCCGGTCGGAGTAGGTGCGCGGTTCTATTTCGTCCAGGGGCAGAAAATCAAGCGGGATGGGCACCACGCCTAGTTGCGAAAGCGTCTGGGCGATACCCAGGTTGGCACCCGAGTCCTGCGACATATATGACCTGGCAAAGAGTACGACTCCGGTTTGCCCGTTGTGGTGAAGTTTCGCCAGCAGCTTGCGGCCCAGCGCCGAGCGCTCCTCCTCGAACCTGGATTGAGCTTCCACGCCGGCGGCAGCCGCCGCTCTGCCTGCCTGCCGGCTGAACCCCATTTTCAGCGCGACGCCGGTCAGGCTCTCGATGACTTCGGCGTAACCCTGGCTGAAATCCAGCGTGGGTATCAGCAAGCGCTCTCCCAGTGCCAGTGCTTCCTTAATGATATACGGGGAAGCCTGCACCAGCGGGCAGGCATATTTTTGGTTCTCGTCCCCCTCCTTTTTACCCAGCCGGATGGCGCAGGGATAAAGGATGTAGTCAGCCTGGCTCAGCCCGGCGGCGTGTCCGTGAAGCAGTTTTAGAGGGAAACAACTGTCGGTATAACTGAGTTCGACTGCCCTCTCGGTCGTCTCGCGGGTGGTCTTGCCTGTCAAAACCACACGCGCGTCAAGCGCGTTAAGGAAACCTATGAGCAGCGGCGCATAATCATATACCAGCAGCGCCCGCGGGATACCTACCGCGGGGCCTGTGCCCCGGCCGGGCTGATAATCCTTCAGCAACAGTTTTTCGCGTTCATCGAAAAAAGTTTCCTGCCTCGTCCCTCCGGCGACGGCTTCGTAGCGGTCGCAACGGCTGCCGTAGAAGGCGGGCTTTTCGCCGGCTGATTTGAGCTGGGTGACCGCGCAGTTGTTTTCGCATTCCTTGCAGGTAAACGCGGAGAGGTTACATTCCCGGTCGATAACCTGCTGGAAACCCTTGAAACTGCTGGCGTTGCGCACGGACTCCCGGGCCAGCAATGCCGCGCCGATGGCACCGCCGAACAAACACTCCACGCTGTAGAACCGCCA
>CAZPAL010000055.1:0-8528 GCA_964584525.1 uncultured Dehalococcoidales bacterium
GGCCGCCAGGTAGGAAAACTCGATGCCTTCTTCCAGCGCTTCCACAATCTCCTCGGGGGCAGCCGGCATCTCGGCACGCGTGCGCCGGTAAACCACCAGCACCCTGTCGGTGTTCATTCTAATCGCCGTGCGCGCGCAGTCAATAGCGGTGTTGCCACCGCCGATAACCGCTACGCGCTTGCCCAGTTCAACTTGCTTGCCCAGGCTGACATCCTTAAGGAAAGTGACCCCGCCCAGCACGCGCCGGTCGTCATCTCCGGGCACGCCTATGGCGCCGGCCTGGTGTGCGCCGATGGCCGCCAGCACGGCCTGGTAGCCCTGCTCCAGCAGCCCTGCCGGGTCGCTTATGTATGTCCCGGTTTTGATTTCGACACCGGCTTCCTGGATGGCGCGGATGTCATTCATCATTATTTCCATCGGCAGCCGGTAGCGCGGGATGCCTACCAGCATCATGCCCCCCGGAGTGGGAAGCTCTTCAAATACGGTGACCGCGTGCCCGGCGCGCGCCAGGTAGTAGCCGGCAGTCAGCCCGGCGGGGCCGGCGCCGATGACGGCCACCTTCTTGCCGCTGGCCGGGGCTTGTTTGACGCCGGATTTCCACTCGCCGCTGTCGGTATCCACGGCGTAACGTTTTAACATACGAATGGCGATGGGTTCATCGATGGCGCCCCGTGTGCAGGCGCTCTCGCAGGGGTGGGCGCAGATGTAGGCACAGCTCGAAGGGAAGGGGATTTTTTCGCGTACCACAGCCACGGCTTGCCCTGGTTCGCCCTGGCTGAGGCAGCGTATATAGCGGGCGGCGTCCACATGGGCCGGGCACCTGACGGTGCAGGGAGCGGGGTTGATGCCGGCGGCGCCCTCGGGACTGGTTTCAATCTCAATACAGCCGTGCGGGCAGCTGTGTTGACAGGTATAACAGCCGGTGCATTTCTCAGCCGACCATGCCAGCACCGTACCGCGGATGCGTTTGGAGACGGTTAGCCGTTCCTCCGGGTACTGGGTGGTGATGGGACGGCGCAGCAGATTCTGCAGCGTTACCAGCATGCCGCGGGCGATACCCTGGCCGAAGCGGCTAGCCACTGACGGCCTGCCTTCCCGGCCTGAAAAGGCGGGACCAGACGATAATAAGGGCTGCCCCGACAATTAGCGAAACCGGAACCACCAGCCAGGGGGAGACATCCGGCAGCCATACCACCCTCAACGCGGTCAGCACCAGGTTTATGAGCGCCAGCGGCAGCAGGAACTTCCAGGTAAAGGCCAGCGCCTGGTCCACCCGCAGGCGCGGCAGGGTGGCGCGCAGCCACAGGATGAGGGTGAAAACGCTGAACATCTTGATTAGAAACCATATCACCGGCGGCAGGAACGGCCCTTGCCAGGCGCCCAGGAAGAAAGTGGTAACCAGTGCCGAAGCCAACACCGCTTCACTGTATTCCACCAGGTAAAGCACGGCGAACTTCATGCCGGAGTATTCGATGTTGAAACCCGCCGCCAGTTCGGAGTCGGCCTCCACCAGGTCGAAAGGCGAACGGTTGATTTCGGCCAGGGTCGCCACGAAAAAGATGACGAAGGCCAACGGCTGAACCAGGATAAACGGGATGTCCTGGGCGGCCACTATGTCCGAGATGGCCAGCGAGCCGGTGACAATTACTATACTGGCCAGGGACAGCACCAGCGGTATCTCGTAGCTCATAAGCAGGGCCACGTCGCGCATGGCGCCGATGAGCCCGTACTTGTTGTTGCCGGCAAATCCGGCCATGAAAATACCGATGCTGCTGATGGAACTGACGGCCACGATATAGACCAGCCCGATATTGAGGTCCACCAGTTGCAGTCCTTCCTGCAGGGGAACTACCGCCAGCACCATCAGCACCGGCACGAAGGCCACCAGCGGCGCCAGCCAGAAAACGACCTTATCGGCGCGGGTTGGGATTATATCTTCCTTGGTCAAAATCTTGATTACGTCGGCTACCGGCTGCAGGAAGCCGAAGGGGCCGGCCCGGTTGGGACCCAGCCGCACCTGGAAGCGCGCTATCAACTTGCGCTCGAACCAGATGAAGATGATAACGCTGGTCATCAGGAAGCCAATCAGCAGCACGCTAACGACAATGAGGTGCCACCAGAAGCCCCCCGGCCAGTCCGGAGCCAGGGCGGCCAACCGTAGATTGCTCAGCCCGCCCATCAGCGGTCCACCTCTCCCATGGAGGTATCCAGGCTGCCGAAAATGATGATGGCGTCAGCCAGTTTCTGGCCGATGAACAACTCCCTGAGCTCGGTCAGGTTGAGGAAAGCCGGGGAGTGGAAATGGCAGCGGTAGGGTTTCTCACTGCCGTCCGAAACCAGGTAGCAGCCCAGCCAGCCACGCGGCGATTCGATTTGCTTGTAAGCTTCCCCGGCGGGCGGGCGCAGGCGCAGAGGGGCGCGGTTGAGCACCTTGCCGCCGGGAATAGCGGCGGCGGCCTGAGTTATGATGCGCACGCTCTGGCGCATTTCTTCTATCCTGAGGCGGTAGCGGTCGTAGCAATCCCCACCATACGCTACCGGCACGTCGAACTCGAAACGGTCATAAACGGAATAGGGCTGGGCTTTACGCAGGTCGCGGTTGACTCCGCTGCCGCGCAGCACCGGGCCGCTGGTGGAGGCGTTGACGGCTGTTTCGCGGCTGAGCACGCCGATTCCCTTGGTGCGCGCCAGCAGGATTTCGTTTTCGGCTAGCAGGCGGTCGTATTCGTCTATGAAACCCGGCATGCTGTCGGTGAATTTCTTGAGAGCTGGCAGAAACTCGGCCGGAAAATCCTGGCTGACGCCCCCGAAGCGCATGAAATTGTAAAGCATGCGTTGGCCGGTGACCATTTCAAGGAGGTCGGTGATTTTCTCGCGCTCGCGGAACATGTACATGAAGGCGGTGAAGAAAGCCCCCATGTCGTTAAGCAGTGAACCGATGGCCAGCAGGTGACTGGAGATGCGCTGGAGTTCGCCCATGATAACGCGTATATACTCGGCCCGCTGGGGCACGCTGATGCCGGCCAGTTCCTCCACTGCCATGACGTAAGGCCAGTTATTGTTGATGGCCGAAACATAATCCAACCGGTCGGTAAGGGGCAGGTTCTGCTTGTAGGTCTTGCCTTCGCACAGCTTTTCCAGACCGCGGTGCAGATAGCCGAAAATCGGCTCCACATCCACGATGATTTCCCCGTCCAGGGTGACTTTCATACGGAAGACACCGTGGGTGCTGGGGTGCAGCGGCCCGATATTGAGCACGAAGGGTTCGGTTTTAAGCGCCACGATTATAATCCTTGCGCAAGGGATGCCCCTCGAAGCCCTCCCACATGGCGATGCGCTTCAGATTGGCATGGCCCTCGAAACAGATGCCGAAAAGGTCGAAGATTTCGCGTTCCTGGAAATCAGCCCCCCGCCACAGTCCGCTCAGCGAAGGCAGGATGGGAGTTCCCCTGTTCAGGCGGGTTTTAAGCATGAAATGCTGGTTGCGTTCCAGCGAAACAAACGAATAAACCAGTTCAAAATAGCTGCCGTAATCGGCGGCGGTAATCATATCCAGGTAATCGAAGCCGAGCTCCGGGGTCTGCTTGAGCAGCGCAGCCACCCCGGCCAGGCAGCCAGGCTCGGCCAGAGTGATACTGCCGCTGATGCTTACGCTCTCGCCGAAACGTTGCCGGAGCAGTTCCTGTATTCTCGTGATGGAATAAGTCTCTTTCATATTAGCGGTTATCCTTCACGGTTTCGCGCTTAATCTTGGTGCGCAGCATCTCCAACCCGTTCAGCAACGTCTCAGGGCGGGGCGGGCAGCCGGGGATATAGACGTCCACCGGTACCAGCCGGTTGTATCCCGGCACCACCGCGTATGAATCCCTGAAGATACCACCGGTGATAGCGCAGGCCCCCATGGCCACCACCCACTTGGGTTCAGCCATCTGGTCGTAGATGCGTTTTACCTGGGGAGCCATTTTCCAGGTGAGCGTTCCGGAGGCAATCAGCAGGTCCGCCTGGCGCGGTGACGCGCGCACGACTTCCATGCCGAAACGCGAGATGTCGAAACGGGAAGAAGAAGTGGCGATGAATTCAAAGGTGCAGCAGGCGGTGAAACAGGTTACCGGCCACAGCGAAGCCTTGCGCGCCCAGTTGATGGCGCCGTCGAGGGTGGTGGTAATCAGGTTGCGTTCGGTAGTGGTTTCCAGCCAGGCATCGGGGTCGCACACGGGCTGGCGGCTCTCACGCATAAGCCGGGCGATTATTTCACCTTCACGGCGGTCGACATCGTCAATCGAGGAGATACGGTCAGAACTTATTTCCATTCCAGCACCCCTTTTCGCCAGGCAAACAGGTAACCCACGCTGACAATGGCGATAAGTACCAGCGCTGCCAGCAGCGCCTGGGCTCCCATCTCCCTCACAATGACAGCCCAGGAATAGATGAAAATGGCAGTTACATCCAGCGCCACCATCATCAGGGCGAAGAAATAATAACGCGGGTTGAACTGTACCCAACTGCGCCCGATGGTGATGAGGCCGCATTCGAAGGTGGAGCTTTTAACCGCGTCAGGATTGTAGGGCACGATTTTCAGCCAGCGCAAGAGCACCGGCAGGGTCAGCATAAGCCCGGCAAATCCGAGGCTTACCAGTAGGAAGAGGGCAATATAGCCAAAATCGGCCATTGAAATACTGTCTCCTTCGGCTGGTTCTGGGGTAAGGGAAAATATGAGCGACAGAGTTTATCACTCATGGGGGATTTTAGTCAAATCGTGCCTGGGGAGGGGGTTCGACCTCTCCCCAGGCCCCCTCTCCTGAAGCAGGAGAGGGGGCTTTATTTTTATCGAGAGGGACACCAGTCCCTCTCGATCTCCCTGGATGTCATGAAAACACCCAGGTCATTCCTAACGTGGGGAAGGTGAACCTGCTGGATACCGGCTTTCGCCGGTAAGGAGAGGGTTCTCCATGCTGGAAGCCACAGAGGGTGGCTAAAGCATCCGGGAGGGTCGGGAAAACCCTGCCTGGTGCTATAATTCAGCAGGATAAGGCCGGATGATGGGGAGCATAGGATGATGGCTGCGAAACGGCGCGGCGTAACACGGGAAGTTATCTTTTCGGTTCTAATCGCTCTGCTGATAGTAGGAGCGATGGTCCCCGCAGGCCTGTTTTCTCCCGTTTTTTCGCATCAACCGCTGTTCACCAGGCAGATGCAATTGCTTATTACCCCGGACGACCCGCTGGTGGTTCAAACCCTGAAAACCATCCTGGATGAACCGCTGCCGGAAACCACAGGGCAGAATTATTACATGAATTTTGACGGCAGCTTGCATGATTTCAACCGCATCAAGAACTGGCTGGGCAGGTTTTTAGTTGACGCTACTGACAAGACGGCGCATGGTGTTGAAGATTACTGGCAGCTACCGGCGGAAACCATTCAACTCGGCACGGGTGACTGCGAGGATTACGCCATTCTGCTCTGCGCGCTGCTCAGGGCTTATGGTGTTCCCGCTGACGAGGTTTATGTGGCCGTGGGGAAGAGTGTAACCAATGAAGAACACGCTTGGGTAGTTGAAAAGTATTATAAGGGGGTCTGGCGCATAATTAACCGCAACTCCGGGGACCCGATAGTGTGTAACAGCCTTTCGGACGGCCTGAAAGCGGAATTGTTTTTCAACGACACCGATGGCTTCCGCAGGTCATCCATTGTACCTCCGGGGGTGTTCGAGTTCGAACTGGGCGAGAGCTTTTATCCCATGACGACGGTGTCCGGCACGCAGAACATGGCTTATACTAACGGCTTTTCCGCTATTACCTATTTCAGGGAACTCAAAACCGGACAGAAGGTCAGCGTTTCTCTGGAGTGGCTCAAGGATTCGGTATATTCAACTTTTAACCCGCTCATCATTTATCCCTGGAGCCTCAATGTCTATGACCCGGAGGGCCAGATAGTGTTTTCATGGACGGGCACGGATATAAAGAAGGATTTGGAATTAGCCGTGCCCGCCCGGGGCGTGTACGAAATTGAAGTAGTCAAGCGGGACGGTGCTCCCCGCTGCGGCAGAATGACCACTGACCCGGCTGGTTGGGAGCCAAGGAGCCCCACCGGTCTGCACCATGTGCCCGATAACGGGCTTGTAGACGTGCCGGCTCCCGCTTCGCTCCCGCCGGCCAACACTTACACTCCCGATACTGGCGTGCCGATGCTCCCGCGTGACAGCCTCGTACAGCATGTGTTGGACTTGATAAATCCGGGAAGAACAGACACTTCAGTACCAGTCCTGACCCTGGGTGATAACCTGGCGGCGCAAAATCATGCCCAGGATATGCTGGCCAACCAGTTTTATTCCCACTGGGGCACCGACGGCCTCAATTCCTACATGCGCTACACGCAGGCCGGGGGCACGGGTTATGCTTCCGAATACATCTACGTGGCCGAGGTTCCCCTGTGGGATGGAACCGAAGCCGCGTTTGAGCGAACCATCCTCTCTGTTTTAGAAGAGATGCTGGAAGATTTCTCCGCAACCGGTCCCCCTTCGTGGGGTAAGAAAGTCAATGTCGGTATATCCTACGATAGCCGCTACCTTTTCCTTGTGCTGCAGGTTGAAAGCGGGGACACAGACTTCATCCAGTTACCCAATATTCAAAACGGGATACTGTCCTTTTCCTGGCAGAGCAATCTCAGTTCCATTTGGTTTCAGAACCCGGTGAAGGTATACTACCACCCCGCTTCCTCTCCCCTGAGTGCCGTCCAGCTTAATAACGCTCACACGGGGAGCCTCGGCCGGTTGGTTGCAGAGATTCATGAAAGCAGTTCCTATTTCCCCCAGCATCAAATTCGCCCTTGGTACTATGATACAAACCCGCGCACGGTCCCTCATGACACCTCTGTGCCTGCACTGGGCTCTGAACCCCCCTCCAACCCCATTGCATACAGTATTCTCATCATGAATATCGAGGTCTCAATCCAGGCCGGTGAAGGGGGCACGTTTATGGTCGAGGCGGATTTGAGCCAGGTGGTTGCCAGATTCGGCCCCGGCGTTTATACCGTGGTAGGTCCCGGCATGTGGACATCGGTGGTGGAGACTGGAACATCTACGGTTTACGGGCTGAGCAGCTTCGCGCTGCGTCCGCTTTTTGTCCATTCCATTTTTGTGGAATAGGCAATACGGGCGGCAACGGAATGTATTGTCCCCCGGGTGCTTCAGCCACCCATCGTGGCTTCCGGCATGGGGTACGGGATTGCCGCATCGCTTCGCTCCTCGCAACGACCCTGGGAATGACCTGGATTCCGATTTTCATCGGAATGGTGCAAGAAAAAGCCCGGGAGTACAAGAGGGACGTCTGCCCCTCTTGAAAAAAAGTTGCCCCTCTCTTGAAAAGAGAGGGGCAGGGGTGAGTTCGTCCCCAATTCATTCTGTGCGTGAAGAACGCACGAAGGATCTGGAGGGGGGACGTTCCTCGCCCCGCCGGATGCTTCAACCATAATTACGTTGACAATCCCGTCTTCATTGGATAAACTGCCGTCAGGGTCGGGAGCACAGGAGGTGGTAAAATGAAGCTGGTTGTGGTTGGACTGGGGCAGTGCGGCGGGCGCATCGCCGACGAATTCGCCCGCATAAATATCCGGGCGCGCCAGATGCGCGGTACAGACATCCTGGTGGCCGCCGTCGCCGTCAATACCGATACCGCCGACCTGGCGGGTATCGTCACCATCAAACCCGACCACCGCCACCGTATCCTCATTGGCGCAGGCGCTACCCACGGGCATGGGGTGGCCAAAATCAGCGAGTTGGGGGCCGAAATCGCCAAAAAGGACGGAGACAAGGTCATCGAGGCCTTTCGCGGCAATCCCAGGCTGCCCGAAGCAGATGCTTTTCTGGTAATAGCTGCCACCGGCGGCGGCACCGGTTCCGGGGCGGCTCCGGTAATCGCCCGCATGCTCAAGGAACGTTTTGTTGACAAGCCGGTTTATGTCATGGCCGTGCTCCCCTTTGAGCACGAAGAGGCCAACGAGGAACGCGCCGTGCTCAATACCGCTGTATGCCTCAAGTCGCTGACCGGGGTGGCGGATGCCGTCATCCTGATTGAAAACCAGCGCTATATACAGCAGGAGGCTTCGGCCCGGAACAATATCCTTCAGATTAACCGGCTCATAGTGGAGCCCTTCTTCGATTTGCTGTGTGCCGGCGAGGAAAAGAAACCTTCTAACATCGGCGCCAAGGTGATGGACGCCGGTGACATCATCCAAACCCTAGACGGCTGGTCTGCCATCGGTTACGGGCAGGTGTTGAAGCCCCTCATCACCCTGCCGGCGGACTACACCCCCCAGTTCGCCAGGCGCGGCACCAAAACCGCCGAGGGTATGTACGCCATGGACCAGGCGGCGGCGGAACTCTCGGTGAGCGCCGACCCGGCTGAAGCGCACCGGGCGCTTTTCCTGGTGTCAGGCCCGGCCAGGGACCTGGGGATGAGCCTCATCCATGAACTGGGTGGCTATCTGCGCAGCATTTGCCCGGCGGCCACCATCCTCAGCGGCGACTACCC